>NZ_JAVKPK010000035.1:0-36534 GCF_031461075.1 Methanosarcina baikalica
AACTGAAAATCCTGAAGACGTCACTAATTATTTATCTAATTATATACTATTTTATTAACATTAATTCATTCTTAATCGGAGCAACATTCTTTCTGTCGTACTTGCCAGTACTTTCTGTCGTACTTGCCAGTATAGCCTATGGGGGTTTCAACTTCTGGATAAATTCATAGTTGAGGAAAAAGTTATTGATAATTCCGGCAGGCATGCCTTAAAAGCAGGATCTATTTTAGCCGAATTGGGGCATGCTCCAGGCACAATAAAAAAAAATTGACGCTCGTATCTCCGAAAGCCGTGGAAGAAAAATCCACAGAATCGATTGATTATGCGATGCTTGTGATTTAAGGAAATTTCTAAAAAAGTTGTAGTCAATGTGGAGGAAACTCCTGCGGAGTTCAGGCCTTCTCAGGTGGAGCTGACTTTTAACCTGCTCCTTACTATCAATGGGAAAGCAGTTATTACCAAATCGGGAAAGGAGAAAAACCTGAAAGCAACGCTAACATGGAAGGATAAGGAAGAAATAAGTACCATCTGAAGCAAATTAATAATGGTTGGTTGTATGAAGTCCAAATTTCTTGTCTTTCTACTTATCTTTTCGCTTGTTGCAAACGCTTACTTTGTATTTTTTGAAGAACAGCCTTCCTTTGAAGGAGAACAGGTCCAGGAAATGCAGGCCCGTATAAATACTCTTCAAACGGAAAACGAAAATCTTCAGGCGCAAATAAATCAGAATAACGAGTCGCTTCAGTCTTATGCTACTCAGCTGGATTCTTATCGCCAAAAGGTCTTTGAACTCCAGAATAGCACTCAAATGTGTCCTGCGGGTGTAGAAGGGTTTGCTACCCTTCAGGGACCTGCGGTCTTCCAGACTGTCAAGACAGACCAAACAGGCCCGTTTATGCGGAAATCAATTGCCGAAGAAGGCGCCCTGCTCAATATTTCGGTTGAGATCAGGCCAGGAAAAGGCCGTGTGCTCGTCCAGACAACGCCTCTGATGGGTGTGGTTTTCCAGGATGCTGCAAACACTGCAGTTTTCGTGGCTGAAAATAACACCGGAAGGCAACTGTCAAGCAGTGACATAATCTTCAGCATCACTGCTCCGGATCAAATCCCGGGTGTTGATGGTCCCAGTGCAGGCGCTCTTATGACCCTGCTTACGATTTCAGCCATTGACAGTAATACCAGGCTTAATGACAGTATAACCCTTACAGGCACTATTGACAATGAAGGCAATATCGGCCCGATAGGCGGCATTCTCGAAAAAGCGAAGGCAGCAGAAACCGGGGGCAAAATTCTCTTCCTGATCCCCAGTGAAAACCGCGAGCTTGTTACATACAAATATGTAGATCGAAAGTTCGGCGGGTTTACTGTTACTGAGAGAGTGGCGGAAACCGTAGATGCTAAAGAATATATCGAGAAAAATATAGGAATCAGGATCGAGTATGTGGATACGATTGAAGACGTACTGAAGTATGAGAAGTAAGATTGAGAAATTCTAATTTCTACTGAACTTATACACAGATGCTAATAGTTTTCCGGGGGCCTTTTCTCTCCCCCAAATTTTTGTGCGTATATATTCTGCCAAGCAGCAGCGCTTCTGAGGAACAGGCCGCCAATAAGGAGCTTAGCTAATCTTTTAGGTTTTTCACCATTTTGTAATACCTTAAGCTTTGTCCATTTTTCACTGGGAATCAAATCCTCTGCCTGTGTTTTGTATCCCAGAGACCTGTAAAAAGGATATGCTACAAGTGAAGCATCCAGATCCATTATTCTAACTCCGTTTTCCACAGCTTTTTCTTCAAGTCTGTCCATAATTCTCTTTCCAAGCCCCATCTTTTGATATTCAGGCTTTACAAAGACCCTTCTGACATTTGAACCGAGCAGAGTACCCGTTCCTATAAGCTCCTGTCTGCAGGCCAGGATCAGGCAATGCCCTTCGAATATGTCGTTAAATATATTTGTCCTGTTAATATCTTTTGATTGACCTCACAGGATTTAAAATTTTTAAATTGAGCAGTTCTTTGTGGTTTGGAGTTTTATTGTACAAGAATACCTGGCGCATTGAGGCTGCCCATAAGATTTAATTCCAGCCATTTTTACAATCTCTATTATATATCACCTATTTTATTTATATTGCGTAAAGTATATCTCCGCAGGCGTTGAAGATGAGACCATCTGATAGCTGCCTGACTTGCAATTTTAAATCCTGATAAACAATCCTTTGTCGATTATGCCACCCGAAATCACACCTATTATTGAAGAGCCTGCCCTCCTGGTGACTAACACCGAAACCTCATTGGTAGTTGCCGATATCCACCTGGGTATTGAGTGGGATCTGTACAGGAGCGGGATCAATTTGCCCAGCCAGATGAAAGAACGGCTGGATCGGATTCTGGGCTATATCCAGGTAAATTCCCCTGACAGGGTAATACTTCTGGGGGATGTAAAGCATAATGTTCCTCAGGTTTCCTGGCAGGAGAAAGACGAAATCCCTCGTTTTCTTGAAACGCTTGCAGAATATGCACATGTGGATATTTTGCCGGGAAACCATGATGGGGGAATCGAGCTTCTTTTCAACAGGCAAAAGGACATAAGGGTTCACTCCGCGCGCGGTGCGGTTCTTGATGGGGTAGGGTATTTCCATGGGCATACCTGGCCTGCGCCTGAACTGCTGGCTGCATCTCATATAGTCGTCGCCCATAACCATCCTGCTGTCCGTTTTACAGATGCTTTCGGCTATTCAATAGTTGAGCCTTCCTGGATCAGGACAAAATTCAATGCAGATATCCTGAAGAGCCGTTTCGGAAATCTTGATTTTGAAAACCCTGCACAGTGGGCTGACCCTGAAATCTTCGTCATGCCTGCCTTTAATGAGCTGTGCGGAGGTGTACCTTTCAACGAATCCACTCAGGAAGATCTTCTGGGCCCGATTTTTTCTTCAGGGGGGATCGAACTTGAGAATGCCGAGGTATATCTGCTTGACGGGACAAGGCTCGGGCTGCTCAGGAATATACGGAAGCTAGAGCATACAAGGGCTCGAAGCAGGACTGCAGGCAGAAGATATAAAAGCTCTGAAAGTTCCAGCGCATGAAGTCTTTTATATTTTGGTTCTTTTTCTCAATGTTTATATAAAATGCATGGGTGTATGGAAAAAAAGAAATGTCAGGAATAAGGCTTATGGACAGGCATCCTTCTTGATAATTCGAACCCTCAGCATTCAGCCGCCAAAGAAATCATAGAATCCATAACTTTCAGGAAGATTCTCCTCTGCTGTAAGTACCGGGGCTGATGTGTCGATTATTTATTTATTTATTTATTTATTTATTTATTTATTTATTTATTTATTTATTTATTTATTTGCCGACTTACTGATCGATTCTTGATCGATTTACCGATTGATTTATTCGCATTCACCTGAAAAGGATGTATTGATTCGATGAGCATGGAAATTAATAATACAAAAATGTCGGAAGAAATGTCCGAAGAACAGTCGGATAATTTTCCCGTGTCTGACAACAATGTTACTCTGTCTGACAATAATAACTTCTCAGAAAACAGAGTTTTTGATGACTCTAAAATTGTAAAATTAAACGGCATCAGAAGCCAGGGACTTAACCCATACCCCTATAATTTCGAGAAGAATGGAGATATCCGTGATATACTGGAAAAATTTGAAGACTTCGAGAAGAACGAGGGTTTAACTGTCCGAACCGCAGGAAGGCTTTACAATATTCGCAAGCATGGGAAAATGATATTTGCCGACCTTGGAGACCAGACAGACAGGATCCAGTTCCTTTTAAGGAAAGGAAACCTTCCTGATGAGGACTTCGAGACTTTTAAAAACCTGGTTGATTCGGGAGATATCGTAGGCATTCAGGGCGAGCTTTTCAGGACAAAACGGGGTGAGAACTCTATCAGCGTGTCTGAGTTCTCTCTTCTCTCAAAATCCCTCTGCGCCCTCCCCGAAAAATTCCACGGCTTAAAAGACATTGAAACCAGGTACAGGAAAAGGTATCTTGACCTTATAGTGAATGCCGAAAAAAGGGATATTTTCGTCATGAGGAGCAAACTTATCTCGGAAATCCGAAGATTCCTTACTGAAAGGGAATTTCTGGAATTTGAAACCCCTATACTTCAGACCGTGTACGGAGGCGCAAATGCCAGACCTTTCACGACTTTCCATAACTGCCTCGGGCAGAACCTCTTCCTCAGAATAGCTCCCGAACTCTACCTTAAAAGGCTTGTCGTTGGCGGGTATGAGAAGGTCTTTGAGATCGCCAAGAATTTCAGGAATGAAGATATCGACACGACCCACAACCCTGAGTTCACTATGATCGAGGTCTACGAGGCTTACAGGGACTACAATGACATGATGGATTTGACCGAAGGTCTGATCTCGGAACTCGCGCTCAAACTTACTGGCGGTTACGAAGTCAAAATAGGCGAAAACACGATCAATCTCCGTTCTCCCTGGAAGAGAATTTCCATGGAAGGAGCCTTAAAAGAGTATGCCGGGCTTGATGTCTTTGCCCACTCTCTTGAAGAATTGAAGCAAATCGCAATCGAGAACAGGATCGAGGATTACGAAAAGGCAAAGACCTATGGAGAGTTCCTTGCCCTGCTCTTTGAAGGCCTGGTAGAAGACAAGCTGATAAACCCGACTTTCATATACGACTTCCCTGTGGAAAATTCCCCGCTTGCCAAGAACCACAGGTCAAAAGAAGGATTTGTAGAGAGATTCGAACTCTTCCTTAATGGCTGGGAACTGGCAAACGGCTATTCAGAACTGAACGATCCTCTTGAGCAGGAAAAGAGGTTCGAAGGACAGGATAAGAAAAGAAAGCTCGGAGATCTTGAAGCCCAGACTATAGATTATGACTTTATAAACGCTCTAGGATACGGAATGCCTCCTACAGGCGGCATGGGCATGGGAATTGACAGGCTTACTATGATTCTTGCAGGCCTGGAATCCATCAAGGAAGTCATTCTCTTCCCGCAGATGAAGAGAGAAGACTGATCGAGCGAGGCTCGAAATTTCCCGCCAGATCGACTGGGTTTTTTCGGGGATTCGTTCCCACTTCCTTTTCTCCAGGCATACATATGGCTAGCAGGGTTTTCAGACGGTTTAATTTTATTTTTATTCTTTGCCTTTTATAAATTCTTCAATTTCTATGTTTAATTTCTATGGGTAGTGCCGTGAATTTGCTGTAAATTCAAAGTTAATTTTTTTGTGTACTGAGTATAATTCAGTTTTCTTAATATTGGATTTTCAAAATACCTGCTTTTTGAGATTTATGATTTTACCGAATAATCGACTCAGTACCAAAATCCAGTTATGAACGTAAAATTAAAAATCACTGGATTTTGTAATTGGTTACAATTCCTGTGAGTATACTTATTGTTTGAAGGTTTTACATCTCGAATTTTACTCCTGATTGGAGACTGAATTCTTTTTACGAATTAAGATTTTCAATCAAGAAATACAAAAATCACTCGATTTTGGAACAGAGTCCAAATTACATGATTTTTATACAATTGCGGTTCAAATGAGAAAGTTTAAGGATGTAAATAAGTCTAGATTATTTATATTTTTTATATTAAAATATGTTTTAAGTTAAACAGGGATAGGAGAACTCTCATATGAAAAATTTAAAAACTCTTATGACAATATTTATCTTTTCTCTTTTTTTTCTTGTGTTAAGTAGCTCTGTAGCTTTGGCGACAAATATCGTAGTTGACAAAGAAGCTGGACCAGCTGGACCAGATATTTTTCATACGCCTAATTATACAAACGATTCAGCTTGCATTCAGGCGGCACTAAATTATTCGCAAAGTGGAGATACAATAACTATCCACGGAGGAGACTATTATCTCCCAAAAGAAATATATCAAAGAAATAAAAGTCTGAACATAATAGGCAAAGGAAAAGTAACCCTTCACCTTCAAACTCCGGATAGAGGAATGGATAAAGAAGTGAATAGAGAAATTTTTTTCAATGGATCAAATATTACAAACACAAAACTATCTGCTAACGCTAAAAAAGGATCATCTCAGTTGGTATTAACTGATGCTTCCCAGGTTCGCCAGGACGATCTGATTAAGATTTGGAAAAATGTTCAGTGGTGCCCTTTGGATTATCCTGATCAAATGACAGGAGAAATGTATGCTGTAAAAAATGTAAATGGAAATGTCATCACTTTAAATCAACCACTTCTTAGAGATTACAGATTGTCCGAGACTGTACAGGTTGAAGTATATAGACCTATTCAAATGCATATAAAAAATATAAGGGTCGAGGATACAGGTAATACAACTATTCATCATGGAATTGTTCTGCAATATTGTAAGGATAGTTCAGTCACAAATTCCTGGTTAAATAATAGCGGATTTGGTGATCTTTGTCTATATTCCTGTTTTAATGTAAGTATTAATAATAATCAGATTTACAATGCACTTCATCATGACTGTGGATATGGTATAAATGTAGCTAGTGGTTCGGCTTTTGTAAATATATCCCATAATCACATAGAGAATTGCAGGCATACTATATCAGGCAATTCAGATGAACTCAAATCTTTAAATCGAGATGTTTTTATAGCCGATAACACTCTGATAGGGGCAGAAACTGTACGCGGGTCTTGGGTTGTTGATGCTCATGCTGTTACTATTGATTTTTTCGTAACTAGAAATAAGATATATCCGCAACTCCCATACTTTTATGCATTTTCAGATGGCACACAACAGTCTACTTTTACTAATAATGAAATTTATGGCGGATATGGAGGGATATTTAAACGTGGGGGAGTAAGTGACGGAGTACACATTTACGAAAATAACACGTTTAATGATATGGCAGGTGAGATATATAGAGGAGGAGATGGAATCGATAACATGCTTATAATTAGAAATAATACTCAAAACAAAGGGATTTATGGAATTCGTTTCCCATATAAAGGGAGTGTTAGGAACATAATAATAAGTAATAACAGATTTAGCAATCTTTCAAATCAAGGAATGAATCAGAAGTTTCTAATGAACGGGGTAAACTTAACTATCTCTGAAAACACTTTTGCAAACATAAAATATGAAGGAATATCTCTAGACGGAAATTCTTTCAAAAATGGGGCTGTGAAAATAAAAAATAATACCTTAATAAATGTGAATCCCCCAAATTACTCTTTCGGAATCACAGTCAAAAATGTTAAAAACGCCGAAATTAGTGGAAACAAGATCTCCAAAACCCCGGTACCCCAAGCTCCGGTTGCTGATTTTTCGGCGTCTCCAACCTCAGGAAAAGCCCCACTTAAAGTTAAATTTAAGAGCACCAGTACAGGAGATCCAACTGCATGGAAATGGAATTTTGGAGATGGATCTGCTCTGGTAACTGAACAGAACCCAGAACATACCTATTCAAAAACCGGGGTTTATACGGTGAAACATACTGCAATTAATGCATATGGAAGAGATACTGAAATCAAAACAAGTTATATAAAAGTGACAACATCAGCAAAACCTGTTGCAGCTTTCTCTGCATCTCCAACCTCTGGAAAAGCCCCATTAAACGTTGCATTTACTGATAAGAGTACAGGATCCCCAACTTCATGGAAATGGAGCTTTGGTGATGGAACATATTCGACAGTCAAGAGTCCTGTGCACAAGTATACTAAAGCAGGAAAGTACACTGTCAGCTTAATAGTAAATAATGCTAAAGGTAGTAACACTAAAACGATGTCTGGATATCTTACAGTCTCTAAAAAATGAATTTATTAAATTGAAAAAAACGGTTAAAAGGCCAGGATTAAAGGGTAGTGGGGGAATTATTTATCAAAAATGGCAATGACTCTGTTCCAAAACCTAGTGATTTTTTATTTTATGTTCATTACTGGATTTTGGTACTGAGTCGAAAAATCGGCAATTTGCTATAAATATTCACAGTCAAATTTTCAGGTACAATGTACGTAATTTTGTTCTTTTGATCTGGAATTTCCTACTACATAACTTCTTGAGATTTATGATTTTACAGAATAATCGGTACACTGCCTCTATGTTTAATTTATATGTTACATAGAAATATTTATATTGGCGCTGACTAACACAACACTCGAATAATTTAACCGAAAACCGATTACAGGAAACATGACATTTCATAACATCTTCAACACTTTTCATCCCAAAATTCAGGAAGCTCTTAAAACCCTTGGGTTTACAAAGCCCACAGAGCCTCAGGAAAGGGCATTTCCTCACATAATGGATGGAAGGCATACCCTTTTGATAGCTCCTACAGGCTCAGGCAAGACCGAATCAGCCGTGCTGCCTGTTTTTAACAGTATCCTGAAAAAGAAACCCGAGGCCAGAAAGGGAATTTCCGTCCTTTACATAACTCCCCTGAGGGCACTTAATAGGGATATGCTTTCTCGCATTGAAATTCTGGGACAGCTGCTCGATATTAAGGTTCAGGTCAGGCATGGGGATACCCCGCAAAGCGAAAGACAGCGCCAATCCAGAAACCCTCCTGACGTCCTGATTACAACACCTGAGACCCTGCAGGCAATGTTTACCGGTTCCCGCCTGCGGAAGAACCTTGAAACCGTAACCCATGTGGTTGTAGATGAAATACACGAGCTTGCAGGCTCAAAGAGAGGAGCCCAGCTGGCTGTTGGGCTTGAGAGGCTTGTGGAGATTTCAGGGGAGTTTCAGAGAATCGGGCTTTCTGCGACAGTCGGAAACCCCTGGGAAATCGCAAAGTTTCTGGCAGGGAATGGAAGGGATTTTACTGTAATTGAAGTAGCCCTGCTGAAACTGCTTGAATTCGATGTGGTCAACCCTGAAGCTTCCGGAGGAGGGGAGATCCGGGATAGAGAAATCCTTAAAATTGCAAACACAGTCGGCTGCGAGCCCGAATTTGCTTCTCATCTCTTCTGCATCAGGAAAATCGTTGAAGAGAGCCAGTCAACCCTTATTTTTGTAAATACACGGCAGAGTGCAGAGGTTCTGGCTTCCGGTTTCCGTAAGCTTGGAGCATCCATAGGTGTGCACCACGGCTCTCTTTCTTTTGAAGCCCGTGTGGAAGCGGAGGAGGCATTCAAATCCGGAACCCTTAGAGGCCTTATCTGCACCTCGTCAATGGAGCTCGGGATAGATATCGGAAATGTCGACCGGGTGGTCCAGTACGGATCTCCGCGCCAGGTCTCAAGGCTGCTCCAGAGGGTCGGCAGAGCAGGGCACAGGCTGCATGAGGTTTCGAGGGGAACCGTCCTTTCGATGGAAGTGGACGATACTGCAGAGAGCATGGCAATTACGAAAGCTGCACTGGAAGGCAGGGTTGAAGAGGTTTCTCCGCATATTAAATCCCTGGATGTCGTGGCAAACCAGATAGCAGGCATGGTTATGGATTTCGGGGAGGTCGGAATCGATAAGGTTCTCAGGATTCTCCGGCGGACGTACCCTTTTAAAGACCTGCGGGTTGAAGAGCTTCAAAGGGTGGTGGACCAGATAGGGGATTACAAACTGGTATGGCATGAGAAAGGCTCAAACGTGCTGAAAAAACGCAGGAAAAGCTGGGAATATTATTACGACAACCTTTCCATGATCCCGGACGAGAAGAAGTACGAGATCTACGATATCGTCAGCGGCAGATCAGTTGGCGTGCTTGACGAAGCCTTTGTTGTGAATTTTGCAGAACCGGGCGCAGTTTTCATAACAAAAGGGTACATGTGGCGGGTCGTTGAGATGCCTGATCGCGAGCGCGAACAGGGGAAAGACAGGATCAAAGTCGAGCCTGTGGAAGGCATGGGCGAGGTTCCGAGCTGGACCGGAGAAGAAATCCCTGTGCCTTTTGAGGTGGCTCAGGGCGTTGGAAAGCTCAGGGCAGAAATCGCAGCCTTTATCCGTGAAGGACTTGATGACGAAGCCGTTGCAGAGAAGCTCAGGGCAAAATATCCTGTAACAAGGAATGCTGTGCTTGAACTGATCAGGCTCATTCGGGAACACGTAGAAGGAGACTTCCCCCTGCCTGATGCGGACACAATCGTGATCGAAGGCAAAGGGGATACTGTGACCCTGAACGCCTGTTTCGGGCACAATACGAACGGCACCCTTGCCCGAGTCCTGACCTCGCTCCTGTCAGCCCGCTTCGGAGGCAGCGTAGCCCAGGAAGTGGACCCATACAGGATCAGGCTGACGCTTCCGCGCAGGGTAGGCCCTGTCCAGCTTCGGGACATGCTGCTTTCCCTCCGCCCTGAACACGTTGAGCCAATCATCGAAATGACCCTGAAGAATACAACCCTGATGAAATGGAAAATGGTCCACGTTGCCAGAAAATTTGGAGCCCTTTCGCGGGACGTTGACTATGACAGGATCAGCATGAAAAAGCTCCTTGAAATCTACGAGGGCTCCTCAATGTACGATGAAGTCATCCGCGAAATCTTCCACGACCTGCTCGACGTCTCCAGGGCAAAAGAAGTCCTCACAAAACTTGCAGCAGGAGACATTTCAGTCGAAGTTTCAGGCCCGACCCCCATCGGCTCAGCCGGCTTTTCCATGAAAAAAGACCTTGTAGCCCCGGAAAAAGCCGACCGTTCAATCGTCCTCGCCCTTAAAGAACGCATTATGAACGACAAAATCGTTCTATTCTGTACGAACTGCAAGAAATGGACCTCCCGCCGCCAGGTCAAAAGCGTTCCTGAAGAAATCGTCTGCCCTGTCTGCAACTCCCCGATGGTTGCAGCCCTCAAACCCTGGGAAGAAGAAGAAATCAACCTTGTCAAAAAACAGGAAAAAAAGGTCAAAATCTCCCCCGAAGAAAAGAAACGCATCCAGCGCGTCTACAGAAACGCAAGCATAGTCCGCTCCCAGGGAAAAAAAGCAGTAATTGCCCTTGCCAGCCGGGGAATTGGACCTGAAACGGCGTCAAGGGTGATTGAAAAGATGAGGGTGGATGAAGAGGCGTTTTACAGGGATATCCTGATTGCGGAGAGGAATTATGTCAAGACGAAGAAGTTCTGGGAATAAGAGGAAACAAATTGAAAAAGGGGCAGTATAATGATAGAATAGGTTAAGTAAGAAGGAAATCTAGATATTTATTTCTGGAGTATTCAGTTAAATCTGAGTTTTTCTATCTTTATAGGTTCTTTTTTGAGTAATATTAAGTAACAAATTATAATTAATTATATAGTATAGTCTCCTACAAGAATGTAAGTTTTAAAAACTTACAAATTTTTGGGTAATTATTATGGTCAGAAAAAATCCAACAAGCCCACTGAGAAAGGGGTTTGACTTTCAGGATTTATGGATTCTTAAACTGTTTATGGATTGGATAAGATATCCTTCCAAATATAAAAGGATCAATTTCGAGACTAAACCTGAGGAGATAGAAGGAGACTTTTATTTCGATGATATTGTTTGTTGTGATAAAGACGATAATTATTCTTTCTACCAATTAAAACATAAACAGAACCCAGATACGGATTATTGGAAATGGGATGAATTTTTAAAACAGGAAAAAGGAACAAATGGAAAAAAAGATTCACTTTTTCAAAAATGGTTCAAATCATATAATGGCAATTCTGAGAATATTGCTTTTATAGAATTTATTACAAATGGATCTCCAGAAAATGATCTTAAGGAATGTATTTTAGACAACAAAATCGATATAGTTTCAGTAAAAAGTTCTTTTCCTCAAGTTTATGAGAAAATCGTATCTCAACTTAATGATGAAGATGCAATTCACAACTTTTTTTCGAATTTGAATTTTCTGTTTGGTCAAAAAGATCTTGAAGAACTCGAAATGGAAATAAAGGAATTCTTTTTTAATGAACTAAGAGCTACTGGTAATGGAGTAAATAGTCTGCTCAATAATTTGCATAAGGAGTGCGGAAAGCAATATTCCACGTCTTTATATATTGAACACATACTCAGTTGGTGTGAATTTGACACTCCTGAACTTTTGGAACAAAACTTTGGGATTCCTGATGACTTTGAATTTTTTGATGCTCATCTCCAAAATAAAATACTAGCTGATCTTGCAACTCCGGAAGGTGGAATTAAAGTATTTTGTGGAAAACCCGGAAACGGGAAGAGCACTTATCTTTCAAAACTTAATCAGGTTTTAGTGGAAAAAGGCGTAGTTGTTTTTAGACACCATTACTATTTGTCTTCTAAAGACCCAAGCCAAAATGAGAGGTTAGTATCCCAACGTGTAATTGAAGGTATAAAAGCCCAATTTAAAGAATATCCAGAAGAACTTGGATGCTTAGCAAACAAAAATTCAATAAATATTTCCTTAAGGGAATTTATTTCCCAATTATCCCATTACTTTTATGAAAAGAGTCAATCTTTTGTGATAATTATTGATGGATTGGATCACGTTTTAAGGTATTCAGATTCATCTGAATTAACAAGTTTTCTTAAAGAGATTTGTTTCCCCCAATCAGGATTGTGGATTATTTTTGGGACACAAGAAATCTCCAAATGCTATTTGCCTCAGATGGTTTTTGATAAGTGTCCAGAAGAACAATGGATTGAAATAAAAGGACTAAATGAAGCCTCTGTAAAAAACATTATTCTCAAAAATAATATCAAATTAAGCCTCTCAATTCACGAATCCCAAACTGAAACATTTTGTGAAAGAATCTATGAATTAACTAAAGGCAATCCATTACATCTTAGATATACTCTCCATCAATTGAAAATTAATTGCAAAAATAGTATCGTTACAGTTTATGATTGTGAAAATATTATTCCTTATGAAAAGGATATCGAAAAATATTATGCTGCTTTATGGAGGCAACTCTCAGATGAGAGTAAAACAATAGCTCTAATCATCTCTAGTGTGACGTTTAGTTTTCATGAAAAGGAACTTTTTGAATTACTCTCTTCGATCGCGAGTTCTCCCGTTGAAATAAGCAAAGACTACAATTCTATATCACATTTGTTAACTAATAATAAAGGGCTCTTATCTATATACCACAACAGTTTTGAACTTTTTGTGTTAAGTCAACGTGAATTTGAACAACAAAAATTGGCTTTAATGAAGGAGATAAAGAAATGGTTAGAAAAATCTGACTATGAAGATTTAAAATGGGCAGAACTGAAAAAACTTGCTTATGAACTTGGTAATCCTGAAGGACTTCTTGGAATTAACAGGGAATGGCTTATTGAAGCTATATGTTATCCAAGATGTTGTGAAGGAATTATTTTTCAGCTTTCACTAGCAACCAAAGCTGCTTTTGAAAATAAACTATTTGATAAAGCTTTTGAATTAGAAACTCTGATGGAATATTATGTAGATTCTTTCAGATTTCGTGAGATACCAAGCTCTAAAATTTGGCAAGAATCCTTTAAAAGAAGAAATCCCGATGTTTCGGACATTGATCTAGAAAGACTTTCGTGGGAAAAGATATTTAGGTCTCAAAATAGGGATACAAACGCTGATTTTGTCTCATCTCCTTCTAAGCATATTCAGTTGATATCTGAAATCTCTGCAGAGCGAGGAAATTTCGATGTCATCTCTGAAGCGATAGATAAACTTTTCGAGATGCATAAGGATTTAAAAATTTGCAATAAAGAGGATATAAATGCCGAAATTCCTCAGCTGTTTATTTCTACCATTGAAACTATATCTTTAGACCATAGGCATGATATGAATAAAGTATATTCCTATATTAGAGAATTTTCTTATTATGGTTGGTCAACAGAGTTTTTGGGGATATATGCTAGTTCTCTACTAAGAACTTGTCAAATTTCAAAAATAAAAGAGTTAATTGAACTTGATATTGAATATGCAGAAAGGCAGGAAATTTTGGATAAATGTGTAGAAAATGATCTTGAACTAAATAAACAACGATTTTTGGATTTGGTATTTAACAGTAAACACGAAAATTTAGACAACCTGTGCTTATTATATTTATTATTGAACGGAAAAGAAATCAATTATATTCCACCTCTTCCTCTTTATGGAGAATTTCCTTATAAGGTTCCAATGCTTGAAACTGGAAGAAGAATCGAAAGATCAAAGATCTTTTCTGATAACTTTATTTTGGGATTAATTTATGGGATATTAAATGAAGATTTGGATATTAAATACTGGATTCAAAATATCCAAAAAAGATGGCCTTTAGAGATAATTTCTCAGATTTTTACATCTTCTTTAGAGATTTCAAAGAGTATTGTGGAAAAACAAAATCTATGTTTCAGTTGTTTATTTGAAAACATCAGTAAAGTCGACTCGCTAAGTTATCCTCATAATAGGGATTTGTATGAACTTCAAGAATGCTTTCGAATAGCTTTGTCCCAAATTCTAAAAGTAATTTATTTTTCTAGATGTAAGTTAGGTTTCCCTTCTCTATTTGATTGTATTGGATTGGATAACGTAATTTTTGAGAGAAAATACTATAATGAGAATGACTTGCTTCAATTTTTGCTAAGTTTTGATAAGCCATTAATTTCAAATGAAATTTATATTAAATATGTTTCTAATGAAAAAAATCGGTGGATACAGGAAATCTTAAGTTTTTCCGAGAGATCGGAGTATTATTGTGGTTTGGCAAAACTTGCGGCTATTCATAAAGATGAAATAAATCAAGATTATTTTCTGAAAGCAGCCGCATTTAACTTATTAGGATATGGTTACCATAAGGATATGTATCTTGATAGAGTTTTAGATTCTATTAAACTATGTGAAAAAGTTGGATCTTCGAGTATAGAAAATTGGATCCAAAGGATATCTCCAGCTATTGAATATATAAATGAATATACAGATCAAGATCATACCCGCTATTTTCCTATAGATTATGCAGAAATTTTGTGGACGCATGATCCCAAATTACTTTATAAATATTATTTCTTTATTGCAGAGAAGAAAAATTGGTTTGTGGCTTCTTATATTTTTAGATATATTCTGCGATCTTTGAATTTCAAGCAAGATGAAGATATTTCACTCGCTTTAACGGCTTTAGACGAGTATTCTTTAGATGAACTTAGATCTATGGCAGAGGAGAATACTGACGTTAAAAAGGTACTAGAAACTATTCAATTCTCCATTGGAAAGATAGACTATCCTAAAAATGAACCCTCCAATACTTATTTGGAACCTCAAGCTCACGATTATTCATTGGTAGAATCTGATACACTTTTTGAATTTCTTAAATCTTTTGAGTCCGATTGGGAGAAAGATAATTTTTTAGTAGATTGCATTAAATTTTGGTTAGATGAGCAAAAGTACGATCTACGTGAAATCTACCAAATACTCATTGAATATGTAAATGAGCGTGGATTAAAGAACGTTTCATACAATTTATTGGATGTTCTATTTCCTTTAGCATACGAATTTGATAACGTTAAGGCTTTTGAATATGTTTGTTTAGCCCAAGCAAAGAGTTTTGGATGGTCTTCTTACTTTACCGATAAGACAAAAGCTGGTGAGAGGTACAGGTTTATAAAAGAATATTATTCTGAGAGATATATGGAATTCTATAGTGAAAGCATAAAGAATTCTTTAAACATTCTAGATAGAAAAGGAGATTTTTTTGTCCCTATTCCTCGCTCAATAGAATTTTTTTACATATTTGAAGAATATGAGTTTATGGAAAAAATAACCGATGTGAGTGTTAAATTTGTCGATTTTTTAATGGGAGATCTAGAGTTTCCACCTGTTAAGTGGGCAGATACTAGAGACATCGATAAAATAGACTTATTGCTACAAAGACTAGAGTATCCAAACGATTTTGTAAAAAAAGGGGCTAGATTAGGACTAGATAAGTTAAAGAAGAATCCACTAAAGAATGAGATAATTTTGCAAAGAATAGAAAGCAATAAAGAGTAATTCTATTAGATTTTTCAATATCTTTATTTTTAAAAAAAAGAAATACATTTCCTTTTTTAAAATCCAACTGATTTTCAAACCGGCGGCGCAATCGGAAGATTTTCGGGTGGCTAGGAAAGAAATATAATAAAAAAGTTATATCGACTGGCTTTTTAAATTCTCAGTTTACTTTTGTCTTCAATTTTACCGGTACAACTTTAAATACTCACAAATTAAATGTTACTCTGGTAAAGATGGAAGGCAAGAGCATGAATTATACGGTTCTGATCGAGCAGGACGAAGACGGGATATATATTGCAAAAGTTCCTGACATCTCTGGCTGTTATACTCAGGGAAAAACGGTTGAACAGGCTATGGAATGTATAAAAGAAGCGATTCAGGTCTGTCTTGAAGCTGAGGAACTTGAAAATGTTACAGGCAGTGCAATGGGAAGATTTTGATGGCGCTAGGCCGGAAATATAAAAAAAATTATACCCCCTGGTTTTATTGATTTACATGTTGTCTAAGATGAGTTGACAGATTAGGCTGCTAAATATCTTTTTTCGTTTATTCTGGAAAAACCGCGTTTCAGTATGGAAAATAAACCTTTTAAAGTACTTGCCCTCTATTAAATATTAATATGCGTGCGCTTATATATTTTTAGGTATATGTTTTATTGCAATAAACTGCTTGTCTGATTGCAGTGAACTAAAAAATCAACAGAATGAGATCATTAGTTGTTAAAGTTCAATTTAAATTCCAGCTTTTATTCTACTTGATGCTGTACCTCAAGAAAATAAATCCTTTATAAATTTCAGGAAACTCAAGGAATCAGGATTTTACAAAATTGGGTTGAGAGTACATGAAATGGGGGGGCAAACTATACTTAGGATCTTTAGCTTTTGTAGCTCTTCTTTCACTTTTAATTGTCTGTTTATATTCTTTTATGTCTCCTTCCCCTATTAATTCCCATACTGAGTATGCATATGTACCAAACGGAAGAAGTGACAATTTATCTGTAATTAACACAACCACAAACGAAATTGAATACAGTGTGGATCTCGGAGATGATCCGGAAGGAGTCGCAATCACGCCTGATGGAAAAAAGGTATATGTAACGAATAGTCACCTCAACGCCGTTTCTGTAATTGATACAGCAACCAACAAGGTTATAGCCAAGGTGCCTGTTGGCGATAATCCTGTCGGAATTGCAGTCAATGGTAAAAGAGGAATGGTATATGCGGCGAATTTTTACAGCAATAATGTCTCTCTAATTGATACCACTATAAACAAAGCCAAATACCATTTGGATGTAGAAACCAATCCTGTGGGAGTAGCAGTTAATAAAAATGGAACAAGGGTATATGTGGCGAACTTGGGCAGCGGTACAGTGTCAGTGATTGATGCAGATGCCCGCCGTGTTCTAAAAAATGTGAATGTAGGACCCAATCCTTATGGAGTTGCAGTCACACCGGATGAAAAAAAGATATATGTAACTCACGCTAATAGCGATAAGGTCTCTGTAATTGACGCAACAACAGACAATGTCACAGTAATCAGCATAAGTAATGCAACAGAAAGTTTAGATTTGTCGCCTTCTGGAGTTGCAGTTAGTCCTGACGGAACCAAAGTATATGTGGCAAACCATAAAAGAATTATTAAAGGAAGTTCTGACACTCCTAGTGGTACTGTCTCTGTAATTGACACAGCAACGGACAATGTTATAGCCAATGTGACTGTAGACAAATGTCCTTGTGGAGTTTCAGTCAATAAAGATGGAACAAAGGTATATGTGGCAAACAGTGAGAGCAACACTATCTCAGTAATTGACACAACAAATAACACTGAAATAGCTAATGTGCCTGTAGGAAGTATGCCTTCTGCTTTAGGTCTTTTTATAGGTTCTCCTCCACAAGTTCCTGAGCACAATGCCATCCGGGAATTTATCAGTAGTATTATTGAATCAGTCTATGGAATCTATAACAGAATTAATGGCTTCATTAATGGTGTTCAAGGATACATTCTCGGAATCCTTACCCTTCTTTCTAAGAAAATATTATCAATTTTTGATAAAATATTATCAGACTCCATATCACCCAGCATAACGGAGAAATTAGAGCCCAGAGTAAGGAAGAGATTAGAGCCTTTCTTACATAAGATATTTAAAAAGAAATAGTTCCCTCTTTGTGTTCTCTGCAACTCTTTTTGCACCCTCAGCTTTCTAATTAGATGTTTTGGGGTATCCTCTTCAAATTCAATGGAGAATTTTCCAACTCGAAAACTATTCAACAAATTTACCACACAGTTATAAAGTTAAATGTGTCGTTTGAAGCTGTTTATTAAACTTAATTAAATTTTTAGTTTTTTAGCAAATACATGAAATTTACTTTTACCCATACAATTTGAAGAGGATACGTTTTGGGCTCTATAGAAATCTTCTGAAATAATGAATGTGACGCAGTAGGAAGATTTGAGAGGGGCTGGGGCGGAAATATTATAAAAAAATTATATCGATCCGGCTTTTTAAATTCTCAGTTTACTTTTATCTTCAATTTTACCGGTACAACTTTAAATACTCACAAATTAAATGTTACTCTGGTAAAGATGGGCAAGAGCTTGAATTATACGGTTCTGATCGAGCAGGACGAAGACGGGATATATATTGCAAAAGTTCCTAACATCTGTGGTTGTCATACTTAGGGAAAAACGGTTGAACAGGCTATGGAACGTATAAAAGAAGCGATTCAGGTCTGTCTTGAAGCTGAGGAACTTGAAAATGTTACAGGCGGTGCAATGGGAAGATTTTGATGGTGCTAGGCCGGAAATATAATTAAAAAGTGATTTAAAACAAGTTGCTTTTAAACTTAGAAGTCTCGATATACTCTCTTTCTCGAATCGACGCTGACAATAATTACGATAATCTCTTCATAGTCAATCCGATAGAGAATCCTGAAATCTCCAACTCTTATTCTAAAAAGCTTTTCGCTGGTGCCGTAGATTCTTTTGGCATCGTGGGGAATCGGATCTTCAGCGAGTTTTTCAATGGCTTTGAGAATTCTCTGGCTGTTTTTTGGATCGAGTTTTTTGATAAAGTTCTTCGCAGAAGTATCCAGAAAAATCTCAAACATGTTAGAGCCCCAGTTCTTTCTTGAACTCTGAAAGGGATGTCAGTTTTTCTTTTTTCTGGTGCTCATAGCTTTTATCTACGAGCTTTCTTTCCTTATCGGTGAGTATACAGTCTACGTCTACCATATGCTCTCTTATGTCTGTCAGTTGTTTTTTGATAGAATCGAGTTCCTTTATCACTTTCTCCTCAAAACCAGCCTCAACCATAATAAATGGTTAATATGAATCTTATTTATAGGTATGCTTTCTCTGATATACCTGCTTATCTTTTAAGACTCGTGCGTGGCTTTTCTGCAGTTTAGATGGGGTCAAAACAGCTTGATTTAAGCCGAGAAAAAAATCTCGCTGACATATGCTTTTAAAACTAAAGAAACTTCAACTCTGCGGCGCAATAGTAAGATTTGAGCTGTGCCGGGGCGGAAATATAATAAAAAAGTAATACAAGCTTATTTCTTATTTAGAAGTCTCGATATACACACTTTCTCAAAACGATTTTTTCCATACTTTAGATAGAATATAGAAAAACGTAATGGAAATCTTCTAATACATCTCTTCTGAATTTATATAGTCTAAATGGAAGTTTAGGGGCGTGTATATGAAAAAATACATCTACTTCACATTGTTTATTTTGCTGGTTGCACTGATTGTCGGGGTTTTTGCCGGATCACAAAATGATAAAAATGCTTCTCAGGCTCAACCAACTTCGCCGCTAAATACCTTTAAGTCAGCCTACCAGGATATTGCATGGGGAACTAACGTTCAGAAGCATTTGAATATACTTAAAACAGATCTGGACGGTGTATCCAACGCTACAAACAATTCTGATTATGCCACACTCGCGGTTTATTCACAACAAATAGTAAATGATACTCAGAACGCCATTCAGGAAAATGATCAATATACCGTATCTCCCAAACTCCAGGATGCGCAGAAAGAATGGAGGGCGGGTCTTCAGGACTATAACTCTGCAGGTCAGTTTTTGTTACAGGGAGCAAATAAAGCGAAAAACGGTACTTTAGGAGCTGAAAATTTCCAAAAGGCCAGAACATTTCGCAATTCCGGTACAGGCCATCTTGAAAAAGCGTCTGAGTTAGCAGGAATAACGTGAACATGTTTCTTTTTTGAAGCAGGGAAGATATAATCTATATTTCCCCCAAAAATATTAATTATTGACGACTTATTAAATGTGATTGGACGGCAGGAATATGGAAATTTTGTGCTATTCTTTATCCCTATGAAATTAAGCTACGCCAGAGGATCTCTGAAGTCGATTTCTTCCCCCCTTCTCAACTGATTTCGGATAAGAGTAAGTTTGCTGTCTATTTTTTTGAGGCTCTTCAGGTACTTTTTTTCATCCGGTGTGGTTTTTAATAGTTTTGAAATCCCGCCATTTTGAATGACCAGTCGCTGATCTGCCGATAGAGCCAGAAGAGGATCATGAGTACTGATTAAAACAATCTTGTTATTACTTATCAGAAGCTCCAGAGATCTAATCTTGTCAACGCCTGCATTCTCAATCTCGTCGATCAAGACAACAGGTGCCGGACTGAGAAGTGCGGTATCTGCAATCATCAGAGCGCGTGATTGTCCCCCTGAGAGCTCTGTAACAGGAGTTTCTCTGCTGAAAGGTTCTCCTGCCAGAATGTTTGCAGTATCATATATTTTCTTAACAATATAGGATATCTCATCAACCATACGGCTCTCGGCATGCATGGTCAGAAACTCCTCGACACTGAGATCCATAACAAAGTTCATGTTCTGTGAAAGCTGTGCGATAAAACGCCCCTCAGTTGAGAAACGCTCCTCATCACCTGGAGATCGGCCATCAATCAGTATTTTGCGGCCGGTGGGAGTATCCTCCTGAGCCAGAGATTCAATATCAGCCAGAAGACGTGACTTGCCTGATCCTGTAGGACCGACAATTGCTGTCACCTCGCCCTTTTTTAGATCTACCGAAAAGGCCTCTTTTTCACCATTCTTATTATGTCCTGGGAGCACACTCAAGGATTCAACTGTGAACCCGCTTCCCTGTTGAAGAGCCCTGGCCTGCTCCATAAATAGAAAGAAACCATCAATAAAGGTGAGAGAGCTGCTTCCCTGCTCGATAAAATAATCTTCACCAAGTATCGAACCCAGCTCTTCCAGTTTCTTGTTCCCGAACTGCAAGGGATCAATTGCAAATGAAGAGAAGTAATCCTCTATCCAGGGCATTATCTTCCTGAGTTCATTTATCGTCATGTGAAGCAAATCTGTCCGCAATCTATTCTTCTCCTCTGAAATTTACCAGCTTTGAAACACCAATCTGCCTGTCATCCCCAATTTTTCTCTCTCCAAGACAGTATGAACATAGAGCTCCGGGCATGGTAAATCGAAGTGTAGCTCCTTGAAGGGTTTCTATTGCAGAATTTTTTTCCATAAGTTTTGCAAGATAGAAACTACCCTGTCCTGTAACACCATTAATCTGAATTATCATTCCCCTGGGGTTAACCTGTCTGACCCTGTATGCAAAGACCTCACGCTCTGCCTGGGAAACAATATCCCCTTTAGTAATAACAACAATGTCTGCAAGTTTTAACATGGGACCGATTTTTTTAGGTGTGTTGACACCACTCAGGTTATCAATAACACAAATTGCCAGAACATCCTTAATATGCGGAGAACATCGGTTGCAGAGACCGGCACTCTCGGTAATCAGAAAATCAAACTTCCTCTCTTTTGCCCACCTGAGGGCTTCTTCAATATTGCTTACAAAAAAGTGGTCAGGACAGAGCCCTCTGGAGAGCCCGGTTCTGACCGGAATATTGTGAGTGGAATAGAGCTCCTCATCCTGAGCCGAGAGACAGTCAAATTTTACCACACCGATTGTGAAACCCTTGTGTCTAAGCTCTTCGATGGTCTTGATAATGATACTGGTTTTTCCTGACGATGGAGGACCTGCTACTGTAACAAGCCTCACACAATACCACCAGTTTCCTTAAACTGTTTATTGAAAACCTCTTCAACCTCTTTTTTAAGTGCTCCTATGTCAGTATTCACCAAGAAGTCCCAACCCAGCCAATAGAGTGAATCAACACCGTTAAGATTATTGTCAACTTCAGGATTTGTTGTCGGGAAAAAGGCTCTGGCAGAGATTTCCCCAAACTCCTTTCCACAGAGAAAATCCGTTATCCCCTTAACCCGCTCTACTGCACTTCTTTTAACCAGCATCTGCACAGGGCTTACAATAGCTCCTTCTGAAGGTATATTGATCGTTATCCGGGATTTGTCCTGAATTTTCTTAGCAAAGAAGTAAGGCATGATATACATGGGCGGTACATCATCTTTTTTGCTGTCTATCATTTTGACCATCTCAGATGGATGGAGTCCTGTATATACTGACGAAGCAAGCTTTTTAATTCCCTCCATACCGTACATCCGGTAGAACGGGAGAAGTACTCCGTTACAGAAAAAACCATCCTGTCCCCTCATAATAACCTTGTTCCGGTACTCATCTTTTAAAAGATCTTCCCAGGATTTTGGTTTTGTATCATCCTTCATGAGTTCATCTATTGTAACCAGAACAAGAAGGTTTGCAGAGATCATGGTAAACTGGCCGCGGGGATCGGCAAAACCTATGGATTCAAAATCAATGTTCATAGGGGATGAAGCAAGATTTACAAAATATTCCTTATTAAGAAAATTCTCCTGGAAGGGTTTATGGTAGAAACTGTTAATATCAGAACTGACAATTATGTCCGGTAGTTCGTCAATCGATGTAATCAAATCGATATAGGCATAATACGAGAGCTCATGATTGACATTACCTTCTACAAGAGAATGGAGCACATTATTCATTTGTCTGCTGTATTCAGCTGAAAAGTCCTCAAATGTACGGTTAAAGGGCATCTTCATGCCGCAGGGCAAAAGGGCAAGAAGGGTCAGCTCTTTTTGTCGTTCCGGGGAATCTGCAAGGGTGAAATCTCCTTTTGCTTCACTATCCAAAATAGCCTGATTCAAGAGCTTAATAAAAGAGTCTTTATTCACCGATACCATTGATAGGGCTGTTTTCAATTTTAGTAAAGGTCCAAGTTTTTCAAGAACTTCCTTGTTTTCAAATTTCCTCATTCCATGCTGTTTGAATATTTTTAGTAAAAAAGGATATTCACTTAAGATCTGGTATATACTCATTGTTTCATTAATTACTTTCATATCATTTCCCCTAATATGCCTTTGAGCAGTATCTTATCTCCCTGCATGACAAAATTATAATTTTTAATAATAGTATTTCCATCAAGGAAAAAACTTATGTTATCATATCTTATCAATTCCACATTTACACCAGCTCTTGTTTTTTTCTGTTTTGTGGGATGTCAGTTATTCCAATACAGATACAAACATATAAATATTTTCATCTAGGAATTGCTATTCCTATGAGCTCCTCAAATTAGCTCATCATTCCCCCTGCTCTAATTCGATAAACATTTACCTCACACGTAATTTGCAAACGAATTTGGATTTTTGACACCATTTTGCAAATTCGAAAGTAACATCAACTGATACACTAAAAAATTCATCATAACATAGAGTCTCCTGCTCTCTTTTTTTGAAGTAGGGGAGATCTATAGAAAAACTGTTGCCCTTAAGCGGGGTTCTGTTTTTTCCTTCTTTTGTCGTCATTTTACTCCAGCATACCTTTAGATGATCACAAAGAAAATATATTGACATGGAGAACGCTATCCAGCACAAAGAGTTGTTCAAAAAAGTTCTTCCTTGAAAAAGAAGGAGCAACAAAGATAGCGATTTTTGGCTCTTATGCAAAAGGAAAAGAAAAGCCGGAGAGCGATATCGACATTCTTGTAGAGTTTTCTGAATCTTAAAGTTTGCTTACTCTAGTCAGGATTGAGAGTGAATTGTCAGAGTTTGGAGTAAAAATCGACTACTTATCGAAAGGTCAATAAGTCATACCTTATTGACGGAATCAAAAAAAAGCAAAAGTAATCTATGTATGAAAAAATGACCCTGTTTACCTCAGCCACATTCTCAATTCAATTGAATATTGATAAATAAACTGAAGGTCTGGATAAAGACTATTTTCTATCCAGTAACCTGGTTCAGGATGGAATGATCAGTCGAATTGAGATCACAGGTGAACAAAGTTGCTATCAGTTACTCATTTTCCAGGCTCTATAATTTTCCAAGTCATCTTTAATAAGGCTAAATGCAAAAGCAAGTACAGCGACATCATCCACAAATCCGATTAAAGGAATAATATCTGGAGAAATGTCAATTGGACTTATGAGATACAGGAGAGCGAATGTTATCACGAATACTGTTTTCTTGGGAACCGGGTATTTCTTATTAAAGGAATCTGATAACATCGAAAACAATAATTCCAAATAATCCCAAATTTTCCTGAGATCTGTCGGGCGGGAACGAGTTCTTCTCACTGTTTCAGGAAAAATCATGCTGGTATCAGAAAGCTGATTCGGATTGACTTTAAATTGTTCAAGATTTGCTTCAATTTGCTCTGTTCTTACATCATAGATTTTATCCATGATAATCCTCCAGTCTTAAAGTGGAT
Organism: Methanosarcina baikalica; assembly: GCF_031461075.1. Lineage (NCBI taxonomy): Archaea > Methanobacteriati > Methanobacteriota > Methanomicrobia > Methanosarcinales > Methanosarcinaceae > Methanosarcina > Methanosarcina baikalica. Next base: position 24,483 of record NZ_JAVKPK010000035.1, read on the forward strand.
TGTATGTTTGGTCTCTTAAATTAACTCTCAAATTGGATTTTTTTGCATCAATTGAGACAATTAATGGTCTTTCCACGAAAATAATTCAAATTTTGCCTGTAGAAATCTTAACTTGTTGCATCATCATAAAAAAGATTTTAAATCAAGTACTCCTTCCGGTTTCTGCCAAAAATATAGGTGCACTTAAAATAATTAAATGCAAATAAAAATAGTAGTAATAAGTATATTAAGTTTGTTGAAGTAAGTCAGGTTTGACAAGTGATCTCAACATGAAGAAGATCGTAAGGACGCGGTTCAGACCACTACAACATTAAGCTTGAAGGTCTGCTCCTCGCCGGTTTCTTTCTCCCAGGATCTCTTGTATATTCCGTTTATCTGCTGCTTGCCTGTAGCCACGGCTTTAATTTTCCATAAATGAAACCCTGCAGCACCAACAATGAATTTTTCACCTTTTTTAGAAGATTCCGGGGAATAATATTTATCCGAGAGCAGGCCAAGTCCTTTGCTCAGGCTAAGTTCCCAGGAATAGCCCGTACTTGGGTTTTCCTTAAGCATCAGGTAAAAACTGTCTCCTTTTTTTAGATATATACTCTTTCCGTCATCAGCTTCGGTTATTATCTTATGATGACCTGTCGCATGAGGCGTAGAACATACAGCTGCTGGAATCGCTGCCATAATCAAACATATTATTAAAACCATTATTCCAAGTCGAGTTTTCGACATCTTATCACCTGTTACTTACAGTAATTTTCTAAATTATTCCGGTTACACACCTTTATTTTGCGCATACTTTGAATTTTATAGGATCTTCAAAACTCAGATTTATTTTCAGCACAGAATGGCTACACTAAATCAAATAAGTAAAAATAAAAATATCTCCATCCTTTTATTTTCTAACTAGCAGAAATAAATTCTAATAGTCTTTATGTATATACCTATGACTGATAAATATATATAACAGATAGAATAAATTGTCCTTACAATAAATCTTTATTGAATAATGCCAAAAAATTATCGAATTGGAATACTATTTTCAACAAAAAGTTTTTTAATTTTTACACCTGATGCTTATATTTAGAAATGTACATCAATTACTCACTCAAAAATGAAGAACCAGAAAATAATTATTTTCTCTCTTTGTGTTTTCTAGTTGATTTTTGCATTCTATTTCAGGTGGTAGCTCTCTATTTTCAGATTAACAGTTCCTGAGTCCAGTGGGTTAACATGTACCTGATAAGTTCCGTTTTCTTTCACAGTAAACTCTGGATGGTAAGGAAGGTAGTCTCTTCCAGAGTGCGCCAGCGTGAATGTATTTTGAAATGCAACATAGGAGCCTTTGCTTATTGTCACATTTATTTTTTCGGGGCCTTCAGGATTCTCGATCCAGAGTTTATAATTCACACCTTCTGTAAGGTTGGTCTGAAAATCAGATTCATGTGACACTGATTCCGAAATGATATCATCTTCACCTCCTCGAAACGCGACAATGGTATAAAATATCACAATGAGTATGTAAAGCGGTATAAGACTTCTGGACTTTTTCGGTTGTTCTGGCATCTTTCTCCCTCTTTCAGCAGTTTAAGGGCTCAGATAACTTGCATCTCTCTTCCTTCCATTGGAATTTGTTTTCAATGTATCTTTCTTCCTATTGCTTCCGTGCTTGCTTCCAGGCTAGGGTCCGGCTTTACTTCGGATCCTCTGCAACGCGCAGAACAATCTTTCCGCGTGCATGGTGGCTTTCGCTCATCTCATGAGCTTTCCGTGCATCTGTCAGAGGAAGTACAGTCGTCACGATCGGCTTGATTTTCTTTTCGTCTATTATGGCTGCGATTTGAGCAAGTTCTTTTCCGTCAGGTCGGGTCATGAGAGTTTTTGCACGTACTCCATATTTTTCGGGATTTCCCTCAGGAATACTGGTTACAGTTGTTACCAGGAATCCACCGGGTTTTAATACGCCCCAGGATCTCTCGAACGTATCTCCCCCTATCGTATCCAGCACTACATCCAGATTGCTCATGACATCCTCAAACCGCTGGTTCTTGTAGTCGATTGCCTCGTCAGCGCCTATGCTTTTCAAGAATTGGGCATTTTCACTCGACGCAGTACCGATGACATAAGCTCCTTTCCATTTGGCGAACTGAACTGCAAAAGTCCCAACCCCTCCCGCAGCGCCGTGGATTAGCACGGATTGCCCCTTATCGAGTCCGGCAATATCAAAAAGTGACTGCCAGGCAGCCAGTCCGGCAGTAGGAATTGCTGCGCTTTCAATGAATCCAATGCTTTTGGGTTTTTGCGCCACCTGTGTAGAATTGACAACAGTGTACTCAGCATATCCTCCCTGCCCGATCGAGACTTTAGCAAAAACTTCATCCCCTACGTGGAAGGAAACTTCCCCTTCCCCTACAGCGTCTACAATGCCTGCAACATCCAGTCCCATAATTGTCGGCAAAGGCAATTCACTTATATAGCCGCTGCGTATCTTCCAATCCATAGGGTTGACTCCAGCTGCAATAATTCGAATCCGAATCTCACCCGGACTCGGCTTGGGTTCGGGAATGTCCTCATATTTCAGAACTTCCGGCTTTCCAAACTCATGAATTTTTATCGCTTTCATATTTTCACCTCAAAAAAAGTCTCTTTAACGAGTTATATCCCCATATCCCTCGTTTTATCCTCTAAATACAAAGTATGTGCCTTTACGTATTGCTGAACACCAAGAGAGTCCCTTACATAAAAAGTTCGTTCTAACGCTTTTTGGCACAATTTTATCGATTATAATCTCAGTTCTTTTGGAATAATATTGATAAAAGGAAGCAGAACTCCTTTTTTCTTCAAATCAACCCCCTTAATTTATATTTTACTTATTCTATTTTAATTTTCCCTATTTCTTTAACAGGAATTAAAAAATCCTATACTTCTCATATTATTTAGTCAAATTTAAGAGTTTAAAAATTAGGGGTTAAGTCCCAATTCAGGTTTTTATTATTCCGGAAAAGCAGAAAATTTCATTTTTTCCTAATTTTATATCTAAGTTTCCAGCTTAATTTTTCACTTCTTTTTTCTAAATCCTTGCCTGAACCACATGATTGCAGCATAAACCAGTGTAAAAAATCCTGCTGCTATCATCAGTCCAGCAGAAAAACCGGCTTCCTCCAGTCCGGGGTTATTCTTTGAACTTCCAGATACAAGCAGCAGGAGTGATACCAGAAAAGGTGTGAAAAGCAGAATTTTCCCTATTGTTTCAAGAGCATGCAGGTAATCTTCGGATTCCATGTATCATAACTCTCCTTACACAATTTTGTTCTCTTTTAATTATCATTTTTCTATCAAGTGTTTGTTTATTTGGTTTCGAGTATTGCATGCTATATTTTTATGGGAAATATTCTGCTTTATGAACAATAATAACCTTTGTGAAATTTTGTCTCACATTAGATAAGTTTCGAACTCCTGAGTTAATTTTATATAACAGTACTATTTTTTTATATATGTATTTGATTTCAAAATTCTAAGTGTTCCGGCTGAAAAATGCTATCATTATACGCATTAATAACAGTGGGACAATCATTTAACTCGGTTAAATAAATAAATAATTGAGAAATTTTTGCTGAGAGTTTTTTGGTCTCTGGTCTTCTTTTTAAAGACTGATCTGTAAGTCTGGAGTTTACAGGTAAAAGAGGTTCAACTCCTAAAAACTCGAGTCAATCTCAGTCATTTAGGGTTCCAGAATATCCTGTAATGCCTCACATAAATTTCTCCATATCAGTTTACTAACTCGAATGATTGGTATAAAAACAAAATCTTGTTACTCGATCCAAAATGTTACTACGGTGCTTACCATGCGGCAAATAAAAGGAAAATGCATAATTGTCTTTTTAGTAATTCTAGCTTTTCATCTGATTACTGCAGGGAATGCAGCAGCTATCGCAATTTCTGTAAATAACGGCGCAGGTCAGGTTGCAAATTTCACCTCGATCCAGGCTGCGGTAAATGCTGCAAATCCAGGAGATGAAATAATTGTCAAGCCCGGTATCTATGAGGAGAATATTAAAGTTACCAAGTCCCTATCTATCGTTTCCGAATCCGGAAATTTCTCCAATACTATAGTAAGGGCAGCCAACGGTTCTGAAGATATTTTCAGCATCTGGGCAAATGGCGTAAGCATTAAAGGCTTTAGTATAAATGGGTCCAGTTCCGCTGGAATCCATTTTTTTGGAGCTATTGATTGCCATATTGAAAACAATAAATTATCTAACAACGGCTGTGGTATTGATCTATACATGTTCAGTTCAGGTAATCAGATCAATAATAATGAAATCTCAGACAGTTTGACGGGTATTAGCCTTGGTGGCAGCTCGTATAACAATATGAGTAATAATTCAATCTCGAATTGCGGTAATGGAATTTCACTTTTTGATTCTCCTAATAATAAATTAGAAAATAACTTCGTTTCAAAAAACAGTGAGGGTATCTCTCTCAGTGGCGAGTCAAACGGTAATACCTTGATAAATAATATTGTAACCCTCAATAAGAAACTGGGACTGCATATATACGAGACTTCTAACAACCTGATTTATAATAACTATTTCAATAACATAGTTAATGTAGAACCCGAACCGGTTTCACGCGTAAATATCTGGAACACGACCAAAACTACAGGTACTAACATAGCTGGCGGTCCTTACCTTGGAGGAAATCTCTGGGCAAAACCCAATGGTACTGTAGTGTATCCTGAAGGAGTCAGGGACGCTGATCTTGATGGGATCCTTGATGTCCGGTATAACATTGAGGGCAGCGAATTCATAGATTACCTTCCCCTCACAGAATCAAAGCCAAATACAATTATTGTAAGTAACAGTGCAGGTCAGGCTGCGGATTTTGTTTCTATTCAGGCTGCAGTAGACAATGCATCACCTGGGGATGTAGTCATTATTTATCCGGGCATCTATAGAGAAAATATCGATGTACCCGTGACGAATTTAACTCTCATCTCTGCATCTGGCAGTCCTGCAGATACCATAGTTAAGGGAACCAGCAGTGAGGATAATGTTTTCTACGTTACTGCGGACGGAGTGACAATTAGAGGATTCGGTATAACAGGACCTATAAATTCCCCCTATGCCGGAATTCGTCTTAATGGAGTTAAGCATTGCTATATTGAGAACAACCAGATATCTGACAAATACAACGGCGCTATTCCAAATCCTTCAAGTGGCAGCATCCCTATAGTTGGCAATAATTCAAGTTCAAATGTAGAGATAGAAATTCGTCCGGAATCTTCAGATTATAATGTACTAAGTAATAACATTGTGTCAGGTAACGGTATCTCTCTCCTCCTGCGTAATTCCAGCGAAAATACAATTGTTAATAACAGTGTGTCTGACAGTAGTTACGGCATCTGGGTAGACTCTTCTAACAATAATACGCTGAATGAGAACAACGTATCATACAATAAAGCCGGTATCTATGTGAAAGTTTCCAGTGGAAACATGCTTAACAACAATACGGCGTTTAATAATAGTGACTCAGGTATCAATCTGTGGAATTCAGGTGAAAATATATTGAGCAATTCCACGGTATCGAACAGCAATGTTTGCATTGTTCTGCACGATTCCAGTGAAAATGTGCTTAATAATAATACAGTATCTGACAGCAACTACGGTACCTGGCTATACTCTTCCAGCAATAACAATAAACTGAATAATAACAGGGCATTAAATAATAAAGTCGGTATCTATGTGAAAGCCTCGAGCGGAAACGCGCTGACAGAAAATATTGCACTAAATAGTACTGCATCTGGAATCAATCTATGGGATTCTGTCGGAAACACATTAAATAGCAATATAGCCTCGAGAAATGAAGTTTCTATCTCTTTACAGAATTCCAGCAAAAACTCACTTCTTAATAACACGGCAACAAGCAACATTTATGGTATATGGCTCGGTTCTTCCAGCAATAATAAGCTGGATGATAATACCGCATCAAACAACAAATTCGGTATTTATTTGAAAAACTCCAGTAATAACGGGTTGTCAGGCAATTGGGCAAACTCGAACTCCAGGTACGGTGTCTATTTAGGTTCTTCCAGAAGTAATATATTGACTAATAACAAGGTTGTTTCAAATTCAGAATACGGTTTCTGTCTTATGGACTCAGGAAACAGCTCGATCTTCAATAATTTATTCAATAACACAAACAATATTTACTTCCAAGGTACAAATCCCGGAACCAGCTTGAATACAACCATGACCCAGGGAACGAATATTATCGGTGGGTCCAACCTTGGTGGAAATTTCTGGGCTACACCAAAGAGAAATGGCTTCAGCCAGACCCGGCCAGATAAGAATGGCGATGGTATATGTGATGTAGCTTATGCCGTGAATAAAGAATGTATTGATTATCTGCCTCTTGCAGGTCCTCGTGTCACGAATTAATTTTGAGTGATGCGAAAGGAATGTTGTTTTGACTGTCAGGCATACAGGCAGTGGGATATTTAATAATATGACCGGAAATCCTGGGCTGTACAGCTATGTGAGGATAGTTTATTCTGGGCTGTACAAGCTTTGAGTGGAATTTATCCGGGACTAAACAAAACTGCTTGAAGAGGATTGGAAGGCAAATTTAAAGTGCATCCTTCCAATCACAAGATATATGGGAAATTAAGTTTACCGATGCAGCCTGGCTTTGCAAAAATCTGAAAAGAAGAGGAAATAATCAATCACTTTGAATTTTCTTTGGGCTTTCTTCCAGGAACTTCTGGAACCACACAACATCAAAATACGCTCCGAACTTTGTTCCGACAGCTTTAAACCTCCCACATTCCTCAAATCCATGTTTGAGGTGAAAATTCAGGCTGGATTCATTTTTCGAGGAAACATTTGCAAGGAGGCTTCTCATGTTCTTTTTTTGAGCTTCTTGGCACAGAGTATTCAGCAGCTTTGCTCCCAGGCCTTTTCTTGTATATTCTGGTAGTATAAAGTATGAGAGTACACCCGTATGCAGGAAATTATGGAAGGGGAAATAAGGCCTCAAGGTTCCGATACCTAATACTTTATTTTTTCCTTCGATTACATAAAAAGGAAAATGCTCATTTTTATTCTGTCCACCCTTATTATGAAGATTCTGGAAAAAATCCGGCCCTACAGGAGTTTCGAGATAGGCTGCAAAACTGTTTTCAACGTAATAATTAAAAATTTCAAGCATTTCCTGAACATCTTTCGATGTAGCTTCTCTTATCACAAAAGTTTTGAACTCATCTCTTTCCTGCATGTACTATATAATCTGAATATAGATATTTAACTTTTCTTAATTAGTGGAGCTGAACCCGTATGAGACTGTTTTCTACCTGAACCTTCTTATTCATCATGATTTATATTTATAATTTATTTTCGGTGAGAATATATTTATATACTCATGTTATTGTAGTAGTTTCTGTATAAGTAATCCAATTTGATCTATGTTTCAGGCAGGGCTTTGATCGTTTTATGGGGTATAAAAGTCCGAAATTCCAGAATGGTCATGTGATTGATATGTTTCGCCTGGTAGTTCAGTCCTGAAAATAAAAATACAAGAGAAGATACCTTCTCATTGTACTTCTACAGAAGTGAAAAATAGATGTTTCTTAAACAAAACAAAATTGTAGAAAAGATATGTGAAATCCCGGTTACACTTGCAGATGTTTCTGAAAGCATCTTCGCAGGTGTAAGCACAAAAAATGGTTTGCTTCACAGGCTTGTCTTTCCTGAAGAAAGTGATTCTGACTCATATTATCTTTGCGAAGGCCTGTGTAAACCCGTATTTTTAGAACCAGAACTTGTCTATCCGTATGTCTCAGGGGCTTTTTCCGAAAAATTCGCATTTCGTCCTTCACCTTATCTTTTTATGCTTCCTTATAAATTTTCCGAAGACAAAACAGAATTTGATGTGATCCCCCCAGAAGAGCTGGAAGCAAGATTCCCTATGGCTTACGGAAGAATTCTAGAATTCAAAAGAGAGTTCCGTCACGATGTCTCTCCCCTTAACTCTGCAGACTATAGTATAAAAGGAAGAAAGTTTCTGGAGTATTTTAATACTCCTAAGATCATTGCCACTGAAGGCTATCATCTTCAGGCCGCATACGACGCTGTCGGAAATCAGGTGTTTGAGGACGGCTGCGGTATTGTTCTTAAAGACCAAAGTAAATATCCTTATGTTACTGCAGTTCTTAACAGTCCGATTGCCAGGCTTTTTCCCTCAGTCTGTAAGTCTGAAATGATGTACTCGAGTTATGTAGCTCCTACAGTCCTGAGACGTTTCCCAATCGTATTTCCAGATAACAGGCTTACTGAAGATCTCATAAATACTGTCTCCAGTTACCTTGTGTTCCTAAACAGGCAGAAATGTTCAACAGATTACGGAGTTCCTGACTGGCTTAGGGAACTTACAGGTTTCTACGAGCAGATCTCAAATCTTCTGGTCCTTGACACCTACTTCATAAACGATCTTGATACAGGGCTTCTCGATGCCCTTGAAGAGAATATTCACCCATACGCCGGAGATATGGATTCTGAAAACAGTGATAGCCTTCTGAGTGCGCTATATTACATAAAAAAACAGATTCTTGCTTCAAGTTCCGGAAAATATAAATTTAATATGGAGTTACCTGGAATGCTCAGTTTCTCTCAGAGCAGAGACGAATTCTGAGCAACTCTTTTTGATTTTATCTCAAAAATGTCAGGTTTATTTTTACCACAATTCTTAACTTTTTTATTCTTCATTATTTTACATTTAGATTTTTATGAATAAGTTTATATATTTTGACCTCCCCTACCCAACTGGATAAAAAAATGCTCTCAGGGCAGAAAAGTTAGTCCTCCAGTAAAATCATTGAGACCGTGACAGACAGCTTTGTGTTTTTAATGGATTTAATCTCCAGGGCTCCATGCTGCGGGGTTCTGAAAGTAAATACAGCGAGTTATTCCCTCCTTAATGCTCGAAAATTCTTGAAAAGAACAGCCCTGAGAGAATTAACCTTCAAAGGTCGGAATAAATATTTTTTAAAACAATATTATAATTACGTTCCAGTCCTGCAGGCTTGTATTCTCCGAGAACACATTTCTGTTTCCGTTTTTTGTTTTTAACAATAAGGCGGGGAGTTCCCTTACTATCAACAATTTGTTGGTAATCTTCGACAAACAGGCTTCTGAGAATCAATGATAGATGACGGAAATACTCGAAGGAAGCCCCCGTCCTCAAAATTCTGAGCCGTAAGGCAAAGAATTTCAGAAAGAGTTGTTCACAATAGTGGTATCCGGCAAAGAGAAACCCTTTGAGACTTCTTCCTCATTAACTCCTTTTTTGAATCCGAATCATTTCATGAAAACCTTATATTGTAGTTTTTCAATACTTATTCAATAGACACAGGAGGTCTTTGATGTCTGAAGTTACTGTTGTCGAACTTAGTCCTCAGCGCGTGCTTGGAATGCGTAGGAAAGGAGCATACAGGGAAATTGCAATAATGCTTCCCAGAGTTTTTGAATTTGCTTTCAGTAAAAATGTTCAGATTGCTGGATATCCTATTTTTCTGTGCCATGAGATTACGCATGAAGAGGTTCAAAAGGCCGATAACGACGAAAATGCCGATATTGAAGTTGCAGTGCCTATCTCAGGCAGCGTTGAAATCGCGGGTAACGAGGAAATCCGGGAGTATGAACTTCCCGGAGGCAAGATGGCAAGGATTGTTCATAAAGGTCCTTACGAGGAGTGCAGCCCAACTTATGAAAAACTGTTTTCCTGGATTGCAGAAAAAGGAAAAAGAATTATTGGTCCCATTCGCGAGATCTATTTTAATGATCCAAGGGAAGTTCCGCCTGAAGAGATACTAACTGAGATTTATGCGCCTCTCGACTAATGTAGAAAAATTATAACGTCCTTTTCCTGCATATAATTTTATTCTTTTTCCTTATTTCCTACAGCTGCTTTTCTTCTCATATCAGCTGAGATATGTTTTAACTTTTACATTAAAAAGTTCTTTGTTTTTCAACTTAACACATAAATTTATATACTTAGTTTTTGTGTAATTATTACAACATTTAATACTTTTTAATTTTATTCCTGACTCTCCCTATTCACCTCATAATAATTGAAAAAAGGAAGGTAGTCCTATCAGCCTGCAAATCTCCACCGCTGCATTTCCCTATGTGGGAGCATTAATCTTTTCAGGGCTCATATCAACTTTGCTTGCAATCAAAGCATACAAAGCCTTCAAAAATCGTAAGATGCCTTTTTCAAAATATTTTATACTCATTATGTTAAGTATGTCTCTTTGGTCCGTGAATTACGCTTTTGAGGTCGGGTTCATGGATATTGAGGTCAAATATTTTTTTGCTCGACTCGAGTATATAGGGATCGCCTTTACTCCGGTAGCATGGTTTCTATTTGCAACCGAATATTCAGGGATGTACAAGCAATTCGTGAGAAAGTATGAGAAAGTATTTTTCGTGCTTCCTTCTCTTGTAATCCTATCAATGTTTACGAACAGTCTTCATAGACTTCACTTTAAGGGTTATTACCTGGATATGTCAGGAGATTTTCCTCTCCTCGTGCTCATACATGGACCCTTTTTCTGGATCTTCTATATCTATTCCCTTATTTTAATCATGCTGGGAATCTTTTTCTTCTTCGAGCAGTTCATCCGTCTAACTGCGCCCTACAGGGCTCAGGCAGCAACTGCTCTCACTGCGGCCTTTATTCCAGTTCTGGGAAATACTCTACATATTGCAGATATAGGTCCCTTTGAATTCTTTGATCCGACTCCCTTTACATTTACAATTACAGGTTTGATCCTTTTCTGGGGCATCATGCAGTACGAGTTCCTAAATATTATTCCGATTGCTAGAGGAAGTGTAATCGAGTCTATGAATGACGGATATATCGTAGTAGACCTTACAAATACTATAGTGGACATCAATGAAGCAGCTCTTAAACTGGCAGGAAAGAAAAGAAAGGATGTTGCCGGAATAAATTTAAAAGATCTTTTCGGGGAGGAAATAGATCTTTCTCAGAATGAACCTCATGAAGGCGATTTAAGCAAGGAAATCTCCTTAAAGAGCGGTCTGGATACAAAATTCTTCACTCTTAGTGTCAGTCCCCTCATGACCAGGGAGAATGCAGACGGCAAGCTGGTGATGATCCACGATATCACTGAGATTTACCAATATCAAGAGGCCTTAAAACAGGCTAACAAAAAGATAAACCTAATGAGCAATATTACCCGGCATGATATTCTCAATCAGGTGAATGTGCTTTCCGGGTACGTCGAACTGATTTCGGAAATTCTTCCTCAAGATGTCAAGAATGAGCCTCGAATAGGGAAGTACTTGAAAAATCTCAATAAAGGCATTGAGACAATCCACAGCCAGATTATTTTCACCAAAGATTACCAGGAGCTCGGGGTAGTTTCCGCTACCTGGCAGTCTATCAGTGGTACAGCAAGAGAGGCAGCGTTTCCCTTTTCCGGTCAGAGCTTGAAATTCTCCATCGAGGAAAGCGAACTGGAGGTATATGCTGATCCTCTGCTTAGAAAAGCCTTTTACAATCTGTTTGACAACGCAAGGACTCACGGAGAACATGTAACTGAAATCAGTGTTAGTTCTCGCAGGGCTGAGGATAGTGTTGTAATCGAAGTAAAAGACGATGGCATCGGGATTTCTCCTGCAATGAAAGAACTGATTTTTGAGAAATCCGTTGGAAAAAACACGGGTTTGGGGCTTTTTCTCGTCAGAGGCATCCTTTCCATTACGGGCATGAAAATAAAAGAGACCGGAATTGAGGGTGAGGGTGCTAGGTTTGAAATTACAGTACCTCCTGGCAACTGGCATGCAATTTCTTCTTAATAATAAACAAAGATGCCTGGAAAGTTAAATATTCTGTCAAAACCCGGGTATTTAAAGTTTATATTAGTCTATTTTCCGATTTTTTCCTTCCAGTCTATTATAATATCTTGTCTAATAATATCTTGTCTAACCTCGGTGAAGGGTTTTTAATTTATATAATTTATATACTTCTCTCAATATAT
>NZ_JAVKPK010000036.1:0-35173 GCF_031461075.1 Methanosarcina baikalica
ATTTGTACCGTTGACGCCCGCCAACTATGCCATTCTTGTTGTGACTGGAACTATTACATTTTGGGCAATTCATGCAGAAATATAGGTTATAAGTATTATATATCTATTTTTGTTTACCAATGCCATTTATAAATATTTAATAGATATGAGGGGAGGTTGAAGCAACGATTTGTGTTAGCTTTTATTTGCTGGACGAGGATAAATTAGAACATTACAAAGAACTTGCGATTTTCCCTGAAGATGAGGAGATCCATCTGAAAACAATCGAAAAGCTGTGGGGAAAACTGCAGATTATGATTATTTCGATGTTGAAGACCTTTGCTAAAAATTGTTCAACCTGTCTCTTTTACAGACCTATGATGAGGATAAAAAGTCATAAAGCTTCATGTGATGAAAGACTACCTGAACAATAAAAAGCCGCAAAAAATCCTTTTGCCGCTAATTCTCTCCAGATGGTACTATTATTATCGCGGGAGAACATAGTGGCAGGGTATTTTTGCTATTTGAGAGGGGAAATTACGGAGAAAAGTAAGTCACATCTTCAAAGTGACTTCCAATAAATGAATTCTTCTTTTCCTTCGAGATTAAGAGATTTTCACTCTCCAGCTTGAAATTCTCTTTTAACTCTCTTCCCACAAGGTCCACAAGTATGAAACGTTTCTTTCCTTCTGGAGTACTTCAGTCTGCTGCGCAGATCTTTCTGTATGATCCTGCCTGCATGGCTATTATCTTTAAATAATTGGTAGAATAAAGGTAAAAAATAATCAGATTAAGATTTAAACCCTAAAATTAAGCTTTGTTTTCTAATCAATTGATTAATTGACCTCTAAATTTAAAATAACTCTCTTTTTGTCACTCTTTTTTGCAAGCATCTTTATTTCTTTTTCTGGCAATTAAGGGTATGTAAAGCGGTAAGCTGGGAAGCAGTATCGCCGCAACAGTAAATGGCTCATGAAGTAAAAATTAATCAAATACAAATCAAAAATGAACTGAAATTGATAATGTTACAAGGTATAAATATAAAAGTTACAATGGAGTGAAGAAATGAACAGATTAAAACTCAACTATTTTGTTGACCTTGCACTCTTCGTTCAATTTGCCTTAGTCGGTTTTTCGGGTATTTTATTGCTTTTAAATGGTCATGGTGTATCCCAATTGTGGAAGGGAATCCATGAGCAACTTGGGATCCTTATGTTAGTCTTCTTTGTTGTCCACATTGCACTTCACTGGAGATGGATAGTATTCACTACAAAGAATTTTTTCAGAATTGAACGGGAAATGAAAGCAGGTGAAGTTATCGAGGCGAACTATATGCCTGTGGATTAAGGTCAGTAGAAAGCAGGGAAAAGTCAGAAGTTTCGAGTATATAAATAAATAAATAAATAAATAAAGAAATAAAGAAATAAAGAAATAAAGAAATAAATAAATAAATAAATAAATAAAGAAATAAATAATCCGGATGTACAGAATTATCAGGGTCTACAAATAAGGCAAATAAATGGGGGAGTGTAGGGTCCTGAATTAACGCTCCTCATCTTTCAGGATCACAACATTCCCTCCCTCCATTCGAACTTCTCGACCATTCCTCTTCTCTTGAGGTCAACAATCATAAGGCTGTCTTTTACTTCGGAGCACTTCAGCCTGTTGCGCAGATTTTCTGGATAATTCTGCCTACCTGGCTATTGTCCTTGAGCTAATTGGCAAAATGAAGCTCAAAAATAGGCAGGTTAAGGTTTAAACTCTAAAATTAAGCTTTATTCTAATATAAATGGGCTACTTAACCTTCAAACATAAAATAAATCTCTTTTTCTCATTATTTTTTGCAAGTATCTTTATTTCTTTTTCTGGCAATTAAGGCTATGTAGAGGTAAGCTGAAAAACAGCATAACTGCGATGGTATGTGGCTGAAACAAAAATCAATCAAATGAGTTGTTATGTTTCAAAAATATAGAATAAATGTTTAAATGGAGTGAAGAAATGAACAGAATAAAACTTAACTATCTGGTGGACTTAGTACTCTTCGTTCAATTTGTCTTGGTTGGTTATTCAGGTCTTATAATGTTTTTCAACCACCGTGGTGCAGGCCCAATCTTGAGGTTGATCCATGATAAAGTTGGAATCCTGATGCTGGTCTTCTTTGTTATCCATATCGCACTCCACTGGAGATGGATAGTATGCACCACAAAGAACTTTTTCAGAAAAGATACGGAAATAAAAGAGTGTGAAGTTCTCTAAGTATTTGTAACGAAATAACTTAGGCAATAGATAATAGTTAAAGTTAAATCAGTGATCTTGCTCGTGAAAATTATTTAAAACATCCTTAAAAACTACCTATGTTATTTCGCATTGTCCTAAGTCAACTAATGTCTATGGATTAAGATCATAGAAAACAGGGAGGTCAGAGTTGTCGAATATCTAAATAGATCAAAATTATCGAAGATCCAAATTAATTATCTAGATGTTCAAAATTACCAAGGTTTACAAATCTGAAAAAATATAAGGAACGTAAAATCCTGAGTTTTAGCGCTCCTCATCTCTAAGGATCACAACATTCCCGCGCCCGCGCTTAAACTTCTCAATAAGTTCTCTCCTTTCAAGGTCAGCAAGCATGAGGCTGACTTTTCCTTCTGAATATTTCAGCTTGCTGCGGAGGTCTTTCTGGGTAATCCGACCTCCCTGACCTCTAATAATGTCCATGACCACCTGGAGGTCTGCGGGAAGCGGGAGCTTCTTTTTGGGAGCAGGAGTTCCAATTTCGGGACTATCTTCAGGTTCTTCAAGGGAAATAATTTCATTTTCTTCTTCCTCTTCTTCTGGCCCGGATTCCGCAAGTTCCGTTTCCAGTACCGGATATTCTTCTTTGCTTTCGGCCGGTATTTTCCTTTCCGATATTTTGGGTTCTGGTTCTGCTCCCGTCTCCATCAATATGATTTTGAGTTCTGGTTCTGCTCCCGGACTTGTTATTATGAGCTTGGGTTCTGGTTCTGTTTCTGGTCCTTTTACGTATACGGTTTCTTCAGTGTTTGCCTGGAAATCCGACCTAATTTCAGGCTCAATGCTTTTATCCGGCACTTTTACAGAAAGCTCATGCGTGTTTACTAGTTTGGAAGAGTTTCCTGTGATATGTTCTGTTTTTTCTTTCGGCGGGGTTTTCTCTATCTTTTTATGCTTCCTGGAAAGCTGGTAGCCGCCTGTAATTAGGATAAAAAAGGTAAGGGCTATTAGCATATAACTTACAGTTGAAGAATCAGCTCCGTTTTCTCCGGTGAGATTCAGGTTATTAGAATTATTTACCTCATCTATAGCTGTTTCTGTTAGCGGATTTACCTTATTCGAAGAAGAGTTTTCTGCACTTTCATTCAAGTTTGAAGAGGAGCCATTTACTTCGGAGCCGTCCATGAGTTCTTCGGAATAAACGGGAAGAAGCAGGAGATCGCGCACGTAATCTCCTTCACCTTTAATCTGGACAATTTCTTCTGCCGAATAGATAAGGGTGCTGTTCTGATAGTACCTGGCTGTAATAGAGTAATCTCCGGGTGCCAGTTTAAAGGAATAAAGGCCATATTTTGCCACCATTGATTGAGAGGGCGTGGAATTTACATCAACCACTGCATTTTCAAGAGGTTCGAAGGTATCCCAGCCGTATACTTCTCCGTGGATTGTGGCGGTGTTGTTGCTGTTTGCTATGGCAGGTACAACTAAAGCGAGTATGGCAGCAACGCAAATAATATAGAATCTCAGATTAATTTTCATCAGTAAATCCAGAGCTGCAATTTGGATTTTGTTATCCTTCCAGGTAATTTTTGTTCTTATATTTATTTCTTGAAGGCTATGGGTTTTCTATAATAAAGCTTCTTTTGTCCCATGCCTCCGGACCAACTCTGTTTTCTTCGGCAATATTGTGTTATTCAGACCTGGATTCCTGCAGAGTCTCAAAGGCCTCCGGACCAACTCTGTTCTCTTCGGCAATATTACTCTCTATTTTGTGCCCGGTTACTGTGTCATGATCCTCTTCATCAGATCCGAATTCATCGGGATTTTCTTCTTCTTCAAAGAAAGGGATCCCCCATTTTTCCTCTTTTATTAATTTGCCTGCATCCTCAACCCTGTATGTGCCGTTTCCCATGAAAGTCGAATATCCTTCTCCAGATGCAGTAAGGGTAATGTTTGTGCCGCTAAGCATTATTGCCTTAAAAGAATCGGAGATGTTCACGTCAGCAGACTGTATATTGTACACGAGTATCTTATCCTGCATACCGGTTTTTTCTTCAAACGTATAATTCCCTTTTATATCTATTTCGGAATCGGGAGATATCTCCGGTATTGCCATCAATCCATTTTCCAGGTGAATGTTCAGGTCAAAACTGCCTGCAAGAAGAGCTTTTCCGTTTCCTGTAGCAGTGAGTCGGGATGTGCTGTTGAGCTCTTCGCTCCCACGCATCATGTACCTTAATTCCTCGAAAATCTCTTTCAGGACATGATTCGCTTGAATCATACTCTTTTGAGACCTGATCAAATTTTCTCTTTCATCACTTTCGGATAAACCGTTTTCTGAATCTGTAGTTGAGCTGTTGTTTCCTTTGTCGGCAGCTGCAAGGGCTCTGTATTCTTTGGCTTCCTCTAAAAGGCGGTTATATTCCCCAAGTAAGGCTTCAAGTCTGCTAACATCCTCACCCTCGGCTTTGAAACGCTGAATTCCTTCTTCAAGCCGCGTGGAAATAATTTCTGCCTTCTCTATATTGCTGTCGAGAAGGGATGTTGCATATCTCAGAGTCTCGATGGACTCAGAGTCTAAACGATGCCCTTTGTAAAACGGATTGTGAGGATGCACACCTGGTATCTCAGGGCTTCCATGACCCGTATAAGGATAAAATATACTCCTGTACAGATCTCCTGGAGCTTTATAAGTAAGAGGCTGGTTTTCCCTATCAACACAGCCTGAGATCAGGATAATTCCTGCAAATATAAGGAGCACGGACAGAAATTTGATTTTCATACTGGGCCACGTCCTGTTGAAAGAACTTAATGCTGGACTGTACTTGTTCTCTTGATTCATATATTTTAATATTTGGTTATATTTTGAAATTTCTCTTGAAAAGGATATAATCGCCGCATAAAAGTGGGAGGCTTATAATAAATTTCATGACAATTCGGGGATTTTCTGTCCCTCTAAACTTTCGGAGATGTTTTGCCATAACTTCATTAACATAAAAGAAGTTTCCGGGTTCTTTTTTACAGGCAGAAGGACGATTACTTTTTCCACTGCCTCATAAACCTTTATTTCCCTTCCTTTCCTGCTCCATTTTATGTGCCTTACTCTGATCATTCCGGCTTCAAGGAGCGAGTCCAGATTATATTTAAGAGTGTTCAGGCGCACCTCAAGCTCATCTGCAAGGTCTCCTGCCGACATCGACTTCTTATTAAGCAATTTAAGAATTTTGATTGAGGTCTCATTTGAAAGAAGCCGGGCAATTTTTCTGGAATCTTCGGAAAGCTGCAAAATCAGCAATTTTTCCTCCGGGTTATCAGGCATTTTTATCCCTGTTACATTTTCTAATGCTTATATAAAGTTCGTTTAAGAGCTGAAAGGTCAGTCAGGAATACACCGAGCGGATCTTGCAGGCTTATTCTACATATGGTTTCCTCGATGTGTTAACCGTTTCTACATGCACGTACACAGCTGTGTACTATCATAGCATATTTTGGGATTTTTTGGGGTGGATGTTACTGCTCGATGTGTTCCTGACTGGAGATGCTATATCTGGATTTAAAGATAAAAGCATACTTACTTTTTCAGTTCTATTATAGGATTAAATTTCTAATTTACGCTTTAAAAGAAGCTATTTTTAGATTTAATCCTTTATCACTCTTATTTTTTCTATATAGGGGGTTCGCTTCCCTTTAAAAGTCTTTAATGGAATTATAATAAACTCCAGCTGAATTTTCCACGATAACAAACCCCTATACCTCTTTTATTAAGGGATACGATGTTTAACGAACCCATTAAGTATTAATTATGCGATTTAAGGTTTCTTCTGAAATTTAAGGTTTAAATAGGCTTATTTTTTTAAATTAAGCCTTTCGAATATCTTTATTTCTGCAAGTAATTTTATATTTAAGCCAGTATATTTCAGAATTGTCAACCGGCGAATAGCCGATAAGACAATTAGAATAAAGAAGGACTTACTCAGTTGAACTGAGAAAAAGTAGCATGAGACTTTAAAATGTTTAAATTATCATATTTGCAACATCTCACTCGTGCTTTATTTTGCTTATCAAATGTGTAAGTCCTATAAATACTTAAAAAATTGCCAATAGTCATACCAAATTGATCTGGGCGATTAATTGGCATAATCTGGTATAATCTCTTTCCGTAGCATATCTGCGGCGGGGAGTGAATTGAAAAATAGACCGTCTAAAATTACATCAAATTAGACAAATTAAGGAGTGGGCATAATGGGAAAGCAAATATTTGGCAGAATAAAAAAGATACTGTGCCTTTTGATGTTAGTCTTTTTTGTAATGTCAGTAACAGCTGCGTCAGTAAGCGCAGCTCCGCAAAAGAATGAAAAGCAGTGGGGCGACGAGAAGAAGAAGTGGGATAACGAACAGAGAAACTGGGAAAACGAACAGAGAAATTGGGGTAACGAACAGAGAAATTGGGATAACGAGAAGAGGAAATGGGATAACGAGAAAAAGAAATGGGACAACAATAAGAAACATGGCGACGATTACAGAAAATGGGAAAGCAATTATAAGAAATGGGAAAGCAATTACAAGAAATGGAAAAACAACCATAAGAAATGGGAAAACAACCATACAAAATGGGAAAATAACCATAAGAAATGGGAAAACAATTATAATAAAAGATAACAGACGGTGAAAACTGGCTGTAAAAAACTGATTACGACTGATTCCTCCAATCCCTTATTGGATTCCAAAAGCAGTAAGATCCTTAACCAATTGTGTTAAAGGGTCTTTTTGATTAGACTTACGCAGTTGAGAAGCAAAATAAAGCATGAACAGGCTATCATAAATATCGTGAATTAGACTATTTGAAGTTTCATGTTACTTTTCTCAGTTCAACTGCGCAAGTTCTAACAAATGAATACATTTTTTTGGTTCAAAGATACGGAGCTTAAGGGTCCTAATAAGTATTAAAGAGGTCTTTTAAGGTTTGTTCTGGAATATAAAGTCCAAAAAAGCTTATTTATTAAATTTAATTTCTTTAATATCCTTATTTCTGAAAGTATGCTTATATTTAAGCCAGTTAATTTTAGGACTGTCAACAGGCGAACAGCCGAGACACACGAAAAAAAGAAAATACGGTAATTAACGGAGGTACGTTATGAAAATAAAAACATTAAAATTAATTTCCCGTTTTGCGATGGTATTGATTGTATTGAGTATCATCCCAGGGGCTTTTGCTTCAGAAAACGGAGCTCAAACAAATTCGGCTGATCAGAGTTATGAGCTAAGATCTGGTCCAGCAGGGAATATAACTGACGAAAATTTCACAGATGTTCAGGCAAACATCCTTGACTCGGTTAGTAAAAAAATTACCGAGCTCCAAAGCTTCTATACCAATGTAAGCGAAGCATCCAGTGCATCCGATCTTCAGGAAGTTTTGTCCAGTCAGAGGCCGACAAATGAATGTATGGGACCTGATGGAATGAACGGGGGCCCTGGAGAAATGCACATGGGACCCGGCAGAATGCCTGGATTATCCGGCCTCGACAGGGTTGAGAACGTTACTGATGACAATTTCACTGATGTTCAGACGGAAATCGTTGAATCCCTTGGAAATATGACTCAAAGGCTAGAAAC
The DNA here is from genome assembly GCF_031461075.1 of Methanosarcina baikalica. Lineage (NCBI taxonomy): Archaea > Methanobacteriati > Methanobacteriota > Methanomicrobia > Methanosarcinales > Methanosarcinaceae > Methanosarcina > Methanosarcina baikalica. The sequence goes on from NZ_JAVKPK010000036.1 coordinate 7,828, forward strand.
TGAACAGACCAACCTTACGGAAGCCGGAGATGACAACAGGACTGAAGAACTCGGTGAAAGAATCGCTGACCTTCAAAATTTATCCACTAACGTGAGTGAGGCTTCGACTGCAGCGGAACTGCAGGAAGTAGTATTCACCTATATGAAGAGCGAGGCTGTTGATTCACTCGAAAAAGAAGTTGAACACCTTCAGGCTAAAGTAAGTGAGAGCGAGAACACAAGTGATGAGCTCAGCAGCAGGATCACAGAACTCACTTCCCTGATAGAAAATGTTAACGGAGCTGAGTCCCTTGAAGATCTCAAGGAGATCATGTTCTCTTCTCGGGGAACGCCTGGAATGGATGCCGGCGAAGGTCCGAGGTCTCATGGCGAGCATGGAGGATGTAACTGCCTTTTTGATCGCCCTGGCAAAATGCAGGATAACAGTACTGACAACAGTACTGAAGCTTAATCTTTAACAGCTTTGGATGCCATGAAAAGGAGATGGGGAGTAGAAAGGAGATGATATTAAGATGATTCTTCCCATTTCTTTCCCAGATATATTTGAGATAAGTTCCTGATCAAGCCCTACGTCTGAAAAACCCTACGTATGATTGTGTATTTTGAAGGTGAAATTTATGGAAGTTTTCACTAAAAAAATAATTCCCATTTTAATTACTTTATTAACCTTATTTAGTATAATCCCTTCTTTCGCGCTTGCCGAGGATCTAAATATTCCTCCTTCACCTGGCTCTGGAGACTCAGTTGATCAAATGAAGACTCGAATGACCGAATCACTAAACAATACTATAGAAACTCTGGAGAATTCAAAAGAAAATCTTACAAATGAATCATCCCTTGAAGCAGCCGAACAACTCACAACCAGTCTCAAGGCAATAAAGGAAAAGATCTCCAGTGCCGAAACCGAAGATGACCTTCTTCAGATTAAGCAGGAACTTGATGCATCGCTTGCCGCAGCTCCCGATGATATAAAAATCATTCTTCCTCAGAATATGGGTTCCAGACCAGGGATGCAGAACAGAAGTATGGGTCCCGGACCAGGGATGCAGAACGGAACTGAAAACCTTTCCCAGGGTTTTGAGAATGATTCCGAGAGGCGTCCTGAAATGATGACTAACAGGAGTCAGCCGCCAAAAGATGGAAATACAACACTGGAAGACAGTGGGATGCCAGGGCAGGGCCCTGAAGGTATGGAGGATAAAGGTAATCTTACGGACGAAAACGGTAAAGAAACGGCAGATGAATCCGGTTTCTTTGGAAAATTAGTCAGTGCTTTAAAATCTCTATTCAGCTAAACATGAAAAGAGCATGAGACCCCTTTAAAAAATCCGTCGTAAATGGAAGGTTTTTCTCTTCCTTTTGCAATTTTTTATGGTTTTTTTCACTAATTCTGCTCTTCACCTATTTTTTATTCAATGGCGGCAACATTAAATAGTACACAATTTGCCGTTCTTTGGGCATATCAACTGCTGGTGCTGACTGAAATGCAAAATAAAGTTGGGAACAAAAGAATTAATTTGGGAAATATTTTTAAAGAAACGATTGTCAAATTAGATTGGAGATTTTAAAAGCTAATTTGGTATCCTTCTGACGCATTCTCCATATTTTCGGCAGTAATATATGCAATTCCAGCATAGACCAGACATCTCAGGGAAAATTGATATAGAGAACAATATAATATAAAGGACATTATTGTCTATGTGACGGACATTATTGTTTGTGTGACTAATATCCATCGCCTTTGGCCATAGAATCTTTATGCCGACAATTTATAATTCCATATATATTTTTATATAATTCTGGTGTATTAATATATGTCCTTTTCGAAATAGGAGTCTTTTGAAAAAGGAATGTTAAAATATCTCGGATTTGAAGCAGTAATAAGCTCGCTATAATATTTTTATATCATATGAAATACTGAAGCTCAATAGAACGAGTTAATTGGCCCAGAATGCCAGATACGGAATGATAATATTTGGTCTCATACTTAACAATGGCTATTTAAGGTCTGTACGACTATGGCCACGAATAAAAAGTTATTGAATCAAAAGCATCAGTGCTAATTTTCTTTATTCAAGCGACGTTTAATTAAACAGATAATATATATTGACATTTAAAATAGATCAACAATTAAAATAGATCAACAATTAAAATAGATCAACAATTAAAATAGATCAACAATTAAAATAGATCAATAGTAATAATTCAAATTTATAATTGGTTCAGGTTAATAATTCCGGAGAATTTCCTTGAGTGGCACAAGCATTTTAATAGGCATTTTTTTATTGTACTGGTTCCTTGTCTCTGTTCTCAACAGAAGAGGCATTCTGGAGAAGTATAACATAAGCACCTTCGGGCCGCTTCCCATCCTTATGATCAGGACAACCAGGGGCCTTAAACTGCTGGATATTCTGGCCCGTCCAAAACGTTACTGGAGGAGCTTTGCAAACCTTGGAATCTTACTGATGTTTGCAGGCATGATTGCGATGTTCCTGATCATTGCCCTCTCGGACCTTGCGCTGTATACTTCTTTCCTTAATGGAAACGTACCAGCACCGGGAAAATATAATGCTCCAAGAAATATCCTGCTTATTCCTGGAGTAAACGAATTTATTCCCTTTACCTGGGGAGTTATTGCCCTCGTAGTTACTCTTGTTGTGCACGAGTTCTCACATGCTATTCTCTGCAGGGTTGAAGGCATCAAGGTCAAATCAATGGGTATTCTGTTTGCTCTAGTTCCGGTAGGAGGTTTTGCAGAGCCTGATGATGAACAGCTTTTCGGAAAGAAGGAAGAGACGAAAAGAGAACTTCCTCTGACAGCCACTATCGAGGAAATCGAAGAATGGGAAGAAAGAAATAAAATAAAGAGCGAAATTGAGGTATCCAAACCTGAGAAACCGGAATCTGGGCCGACAGTAACTGCTACAAGGACACAGAGATCCCGGATTCTCGCAGCAGGCGTCATGGCAAACTTCACAGTGGCTTTTATCGCTTTCCTGCTCTTTTTCGGGCCTGTACTCGGGGCAATTGCTCCTTTGAGTGATGCCATGATCTTAAGCGTAAATGAAAGTTCTCCGGCTGACCGGGCAGGGCTCCAGAAAGATATGGTGATTACGCAAATTAACAATACTAATGTTACCACAGCTGTGGATCTGCTAACATATCTTGAAACAACTAAACCTGGAGACACTGTCCGCATCCATGCCGTAAAAGAAGGTATTGCCTCTGTGCATGATTTAAAGGCCGCTTCAGTCCCTGAAGATTATGTTGGCGGAGTGGTCGTTGGAGGGGTTATTCCGGGAAGTCCGGCAGAAACTGCAGGAATTGAAACAGGGATGACAATGGTCCGGCTCAACAATACGAAAATGCAGAGTGTTGTAAGTTTCGTAAACTTTATGGAAACAACTCAGGCAAATCAGACCATACAGGTAGAGCTGCTGCCCCCTGAAAACTACACAGACAACCTCACTGAAAACGGCACTGTCGCTTTTAATGTGCAACTTTCTTCAAATCCCCCGCAGGGTGAACGTGGTTTCCTTGGAGTTCTCTACGGGAATAACGGAATCGCAGAGTCGCCTATGCTTGGAATCTCTATATGGATGCCACAGGCAAAGGCATATCTTGAAGCCCTTAAGCAAATTCCCTCCTTACTTGGAGTGCCTGCAGGCTGGATTATTCTTTTCGGACTTCCTATCTATGGATTTGCAGGTGAGGGATTCCGCGGTTTTTCAGGCACGATTATGCAGTTTTATCATCCCGTTGGCTGGGCAGAACCTCTGGGAATCGGGATTTTCTGGATTGCAAATACCCTGCTCTGGGTTGGCTGGCTTAACTTCTATGTTGGACTGTTCAATTGTTTGCCAGCAGTACCCCTGGACGGAGGACATGTATTTAGGGACTATATTTATTCCTTTGTGTATCGCCTTACCAGGAATGATTTGATGTCGGAAAAAATCTCAAACTCCATAACAGCGAGCTTTTCGATGTTGATCTTGTTCTCGTTTATGTTTATGATATTCGGGCCTTTCATAGGGCAATGGCTTTGATATAGAGATTGTCTTCATTAACCCGGGCCTTTACAAAAACCATAAGGCTTCGGGCTTACCTTCATTTTCTTCTTTACATTCAAGCCATTTCTTTCTCTTTTTCTCCCCTTTTATTCCGAATAATCAAGATTTCTGATCATGAAAATTATTTCTGAAACTCTTACTGATTGAGAATAAAACTGATTTGGGATGAACTCGTAAATATCTTGAATTTGAAACTGGTTAACATATGACCCAAATCTCACGACATATACAAACGATTAACCGCTTTTGCAATAGTACTTAGTATCAGGAATAATGTGTTTCCCAACAAAAACGTCATCAGTAAAAGATTACGAAAAAACAAGTTAACTGTTGAAAGTAGGTTTTAAGACCTTATTTCTCCGTATATTAACTATGAGAAAATTATCTTATAAAAAATTGCTCCGCATAAAATTATTCTGTTAAACTGTGAATGTGTATATCTATCAGCAACAGTTATAAGAAATTTCAGCACAATCTGTATCAGGAAAGTTCAGGCAGGACTTTAAAGATGTTTAATTCAGGGCGAAAGAAGATAAGTCTAAGAGCAAGATTTCGGAAGGCAATCCACAGGAATCCCCACATTGTATATAAAATAGCTGCTGTGTTCCTGCTTGTCCTATACATCCTGACTTTCGAGTATCTCATGGTCCTCGAGAACCAGCCCGAAAATGCAAACCTTGTAACTGCTATTTACTGGGCCACAACTACCATTGCAACGGTAGGCTATGGCGATGTGGTCTTTACTTCCTGGACAGGAAGAATTTTTACTATAATTATACAGGTTTTAGGTATAATTCTGATTTCGGGTTTTCTTGTGACTTATGTTGTCACTCCGTGGATGGACAGAGTTATCAAGTTCAGGCTGCCAAGAAAGGTCTCTTCAGGCATGAAAGATCACATAATTATCTGCGGATATAATCAATTGGTTGAAACCCTGATAGACGAATTGGCCGAGCAGGATATGTTATTCGTAATAGTAGAAGACGAAGAAGAGTTGATCAGGGAACTTGTTTATAAAAATATTCCCTGCATTTTTGGGGCTCCGAGCGATAAGCAGACGCTTACGAATGCTGGCATAGAAAAGGCCAAACTCCTTATTGCAAATAAATCTGATGAAAAAAATGCGAATATTGTTTTGACAGCCAGAGAGTTTCAGAATATCAACATTATTGCCGTTGTTGAGGACCGGTCTAACTCAAAATACCTCAAGTATGCAGGGGCCGATACTGTTGTCTCTCCCAAATGGATGTTCGGGCAGTTTCTCGGGAAAAAGGCAATAGACAGGCTTGTAAGCCGGGTTACGGGAGCAACTGAGATTTTTGAAGGAATCCATATCATTGAGTTTCCTGTCTATCTGAAAAGCCCTCTTATAGGCAAGACGCTTAAGGAAGTTTCCAGCCAGCAGCTAACGGGTGCAAAAATTGTAGGAACCTGGAAAAGCGGAACCTTGTCCTTTGACCCTAAGGAAGAAGATGTTGTCCGAGAAAATTCAGTTTTACTGGCTGTAGGAACCCGAGAGGAGCTTTCAAAACTGAAGAAATTGACGCATTGATCCGATATTTTAATATATATTATAAATTTTATTCATATGAACGAGTAGAAGACGGATGAATTTTAAGAAAACGAATTAAAACCGAGTTTAAAGAATATTATTTGTAGAATTTTGGGGCCAGGCATGGAGACAAAAGGACATCTAGTCTTACTGGGATATGGAGATGTCGGAAAAAGCATCGTAAACATACTCGCTGGAGGACCATTTCGTTTTATAGTCGTGGACTCTAATGAGAAAGTTTTTGAGAATGTTGATTTCGAACATTTAGTTGGTAACGGAGCGGATGAAGAAGTACTGATTGCAGCTGGAGTAAAAACAGCTTCTTTTGAATTTGTGGCTCTTAACGATGATACCAATGTTATTTTCGCAACTCTTATTTCAAGGAGCCTGAACCCGGAAATTACCATTGTGGCAAGGGCAAATTCCGTAAAATCCATAGACAAGATATACAAGGCAGGAGCAGATTACGTTGGATCTCTTTCCATAATAGCTGGCCAGCTGCTTGCCAAAATGACTGCAAATTGCGTGGGGAAAAGCTGTAGACTCGATGAGGACATAATGCTTTACGATGGCATAGAAATTGAAAAACACCGCGTTGAAAAGGGTTCTTTCCTTGACAACAAGTCAATAGAAGATCTTGATCTCGAAAGACAGATCGGCTGTACAATAATAGGCATCGAACGCGGAAAACTCATCATAACTACTATTAAAAGGCAGACTACAATAAAGGCAGGAGACATGATCGCAGTTGTGGGGAGCAGTAAGCAGATTTCCGAGTTTAAGGAAAGGTATCTTGATTAAAACCCTAATTTGACAGAAGCATACATTTTTAATGTATAAATGGGCTTCATGCTTCTGTTTTCTACATACAATTCAAATTTATATCTTGTGTTTATTGATTTTTGACATTTTCATTTTACAAAAATGTAATGTGTCGATGCAACGTGTTTTTTGTAAGAAAATACTGTATTAATTAGCAGGATCTGTCACATTAGGGTTAAAAGGCTGCATTTTTAAAACTTATTTAACTCTTTGGGGGAGAATATATCACTTAAGACATATTATAATAAATAAGGAACTTGCCTCGTTTAAGATGTGATAATATGGAGAATTTGTCTACAGGGATCGAAGGATTGGATATGTTGATGGACGGGGGGTATCCTAAGGGAAAGAGCATCCTGGTTACCGGCCCGCCAGGTTCCGGAAAAACTATCCTCGCGCTCCATTTCCTTCACAGGAGTTGCAAGGAAGGCAAGAAATGCATAATGATCCTTACAAGGGAACTTACGGAGGATATCATCAGCCAGTCCCAGAACCTCAACCTTGATCTCAAGCCTTTTCTGAAAAGCGGGCAGCTCAGTATCAGGAATATCTTTGAAGATAAGATGAATAAAATCAAAAGTGTTTCGAAATTCGGGAAAGGGCTCTGTGCTGTGGATACGGATATAATCGAATATCTCAATTCGATGTCTCCTGAAGTCGATGTTGTGGTCATCGACAACATCGGGGTAATGGCTATAAGCCATGATATTAGAGAATTTGCCGATGAATTCAGCTCGATAAGCATTATCCTTCTAAAAAGTGGATGTACAAGCCTTTTCGTTATGGATGAGGATTCTTACGACCTGACCCACAGGCTTACCGGCTATATGGTTTTCGGGCTTCTTCGGCTTACAACGCAGGAGAATTTCAGCTCTGGAAGGACAAAGAAATACCTTTACATAGAAAAAATGAGAAATAAGGCTGTTCCGGTCAAGTATTCCTTGTTTGACATTACCCCGGACGGATTGAGAATAATTACAGGTATGAAGTGACCTTCCTCAGGCCTTTTATTCATTTCCTCAACCTAATACTTTATTAAAAAAAGTAATTCCGGCACATAAGTGAGGCCGAAATCTCATCCTGTTTTTATAAGGAATTCGCAGCAGTCGTTTCTGTTCCCTATGGTCTTGAGCGCCTCAACGCTGAAGTCGGAATCCACTTTCAAGGTTATGTTTGAGAAAATTTTCCTGGTCAAAGTGCACAATATCGGGTTTTTGCGGGCTTCTTCTCCTTTCCAGGGGCACTTTGTTCCCCTTATTATCCAGGATTTTTCTTTTTCAACCATTACAGAGGAAAAATCTCCGCCTAAGTGGTTCATTATTTCAGCGCAGATTTTCCCTGCATAAGCGAAGTCCATCTTCCTGTTCTCCAAATGGTATATGTCAAGAAGCGTTTTTTCGACCATTCCTGTCATCTGGTTAATTATTATCTTCTTCTCGTCATTGGAAATAGACTGAAGAAGAGTCGGAATGATTCCGGTAAGGATGTTCTGTATCCGGTTTTTAATTTCAAGGCTGTCGCGGTCAGCCATAAGCCGGTCATGCATCCACTTTACCCTGAGCAGGGATTTTACTCTGATCTTAAGCTCAAGCCTGTTTATGGGTTTTGTAAGGAAATCATCAGCTCCGGCTTCAATCCCTTTTATCCGGTCTTCAAATTCGGAAAGAGCAGTCAGCATCAAGACCGGGATGAACTGGGTTTCCGGGTCGTTTTTGACAAGTTTGCAGACATCATAGCCACTCATCTCAGGCATCATTACGTCCAGGAGGATTATGTCGAGTTTTTCTTCCTTTAATTTCAGGATAGCTTCTTTTCCGCTATGTGCAGTAATGATATCATAAGGCTCCAGTGAAAGGTAGGCTTCTATAAGCTCTACGTTTTCAGGTATATCATCGACAATGAGGATTTTCGGTTTGCTTTTTTCATTCAGCAAGAATTCCTCCCCTGGACTCATGAATTTTAATCCCTTCGGATGTGATCTCAAAAATATACATCTCGGGAGAAATTGGAGTGCCGCGCATCTTGGGTATGCTCATATAACGCTCCATTTTTCCAAGATAAGAATTTTCTTTTACCAGCAAGCGGATAGACCCGTAGACTGAATACTCAGCAAGCTGGTGGGTCATGTTGTGTGCGGATTCGTCCATAATTAAAAGAGCAGTACAGCCTTTTTTTCTCACCAGGTAGTTCAGCGCGTCAAACTGATCTTTCAGTTTTTTCGTAGAGACATGGAGGACAAAGGTCCCTAAATTGTCTATCACAAGGCATTCAGTTCCTTCACTTATTAATTCTATAAGACTTGGAATTTCGATATCCAGGTTTTCAGGCTTGAACCCGTATCTGGTCTGTCCTACAATTTCTGAACGGTTCTCAAAGACATTTTCTATAGTAAGCTGTCCGCTTTCATAGTACGGCTTAAGGTCGTGCCCCAGCAGGCTTGCCTGATAGAGGATATCTTCGGGAGTTTCTTCGGTTGCGATTATCATACATTTCCTGCCTTCAAGACAGTTTTTATAAATGAAATGGATTCCGAAGATTGTTTTTCCGCTCCCTGCTATGCCTGTTATAAGAGTTACTTTATTTACAGGATAACCCCCAATAAGCTTCCTGTCCAGTTCTTCGATGCCTGTTGAAACCCTCTCCATTTTTCCCCACTCTTTTTATTTCTATCTTAATAACTTTCCACATTATGAAGTCGTATAAAATCATTAGCTCGAAATCATTAGAACAGTTTCCAACTGACCCCTATATTTAGAAACTGTTTATAATATAAAATAAAAAGATATCTTTTCTACGTAATTTCACTTTTATATAAACGAGTGTTAATATTATACTTCATATTGTATAATTAATCCCGCCTATTTGACCATTCCGGAAAATATTTTACCCAATATATTTTTATTAACTTTAAATTTGTATCCTCTTCAAATTCAATGGAGAATTTTCCAACTCGAAAAATATGCAACAATTTTATTATATAGTTGCAAAGTTGAGTTCATTGCTTGAAGTTGTTTTTTATACTTAGTTAAATTTTTAAATTTTCAGCAAATACATTTAATTTACTTTTACCCATACAATTTGAAGAGGATACTTAAATTTCTCTTTATGAAATCCAATATATCATATTTTTTTCATAATGTGTCTTTGCTAATTCTGTCCCACTTACTATATATTTTTATTTATCCCTCTGTTATCCTTATCCAATTTGAACATTTTGTATGGGATTTCCAGGATGATTTCCCCTCAATTTGGGTCTTTAACCTTAAATAGTTCTCTTTTCACCTTTCTTACTCCGATATACCTTTTTCATTCCTTTCTGTTCTCTTCTCTCTTTTCTTCTGTTCTGTTCTCTCTTTTTTTCTATTCTGTTCTCTCTTTTTTTCTATTCTGTTCTCTCTTTTCTTCTGTTCTCTTCTCTGCCCTCTTCTTCTTCTGTCTTAATTTCTGTTCCTGTTTCTCCTCCTGTCTGAATTTTGAGAGAAACCTTTAATATAGATAGATCCCATCAATATGCTGCACTGCGGGCTCGTAGGGTAGCCAGGATATCCTAATGGGCTTCGAAGTAAGATTATTACGAAGATACCCATTGACTCGCGTTCGAATCGCGGCGGGCCCGCTAATTTCTTTTGATCTGGCTCCCTTAATCCTGTGAAACTTTCAACAGTCTGTTCTTTTTGAGGTACAAATAAGGGCTAGTCCTTACTATTTCCATGGTGGGATACAGCCTGCAATTTTTTCAACATTCTTTTCGCTATCCTTTGGCTTAATATCCATCATCGCCCTATACTCGGTCGTGACGTGAGTTATTGATCAATTCCGAAAAAGCAGGTATATTCCCCCTCATTTGAGAAAAATATATAAAATTTTTATGCTTATGGTTTTCAATAAATAACACCTACCTGGTCTCTTCCTTTTCTTTTATTTCTATTGCATCTATCCAAAAATATGTCATCTAAAAATAAATGGCACATGATAGTGTTTCTCATTTGAAGATGGGCATCACAGTTTTAAATTCTCTTTTTAATATATCTCGAGAACAATTCAATACATACACATATTTTTTTATATGTTGACATCAATTATATCTTAAGAAAGATATCTCTTAAGAAAGAGGAGGAAAATAAAAGTGAATTTTTTGGAACAAATGGATGTTTTCTGGTACCAGTTGGGTAAGGGAATCAAATTTACAGTATGGGTATTTGTTCTGTTAGTTGTATTTTGGGCAGTGTCTAAAATAATGACGAATTTTCCCCAATTGTGAATATAATTCATCCATAATGTCACATCATGACAGATGTATTAGATAATCCAGAATAACCTCAATGTTGCCAATTAAAGAATAGACCTGCAATCTGGGCTCTGGTTTTTCTAATCAAGAATAAGACAATTATTTAACATGTAGGATTAGGAAAAATAACATGTAGACCTGGATCAAAAAGGCGAAACGAAACACTTACAACCGAATTTATATATTGGCTAATTCTTTCTCTTAATTCTTTTTTTGATTTTACTTTTATCCTTTTTAAGATTCACTAACAAGGATAGGACTTAAGCGGTTGAACTGAGAAATCAATATTATTAAGCCTTCAACTGTTTTAATACAAATTTAACCGCAGTGCCTATTGTACTTTATTTTATGCTTCTAGTACGTAAGTCCTAAAGGATTGAAACTAAATCGACACATATATAAGGTTGAAACTTATTTAAATTCTCTACCAGGATCCTCTAAAAACCAATGAAAATTTTTCAACTATTAGATAGCCAATAAACTGAGTGAGAGGATCATGGACAAAAAATTCGGGATTGTTTCACCGACATAGCAAAAATTAACGAGATAAAAAAAGGTAAATCGATAGCTGTCTTTAAGGAGAGAAGTAAAAATGGCTCTGAGTGACATTTACTATTATTTTGTTGCACATGCTATGATGGCTGGTGTACAGATTGCTGATCTGTTTAATCTGAATATAGACCAAAATCCAAATGGGAAAATTTCTCTCAGTTTCGGGTCTTTGAATTTTCTTTCTAAATTGCGCAAAAAATAATATTATAGTTATTATTTGTTGGAAATCGATACTATTCTATGATTTACATATCATTTCCTCCTCGTTGTAATGATTGTGGCAGTAAATGATATGTGAATTCTCACTGCACTCGTCTTATTTTTCGATCATCGACAACTTTTGTGGCTGTAAAGCCCATTTTGAGGGCTCAGTTCTTCACAAATTCTCATTTGATTGATTTTGTTCCTCAAGTACGTGAATCCTGAAGATTAAAAAGAGCACCTGAAAAAAAGAAATTCAATCTGTTTGCTTGTCCGGGAGATAAGAAAAAAGCAGAAACTCTGACTTATACATAAAAACCAAATAGCTTAAATATTTTGAAGTATTCTTCTCTAAAAATTCATGCATTTATATAATCCTTCCTACATATATAGTGGAAAATGAAACCTGTATTATTCTTAGCGCCTTCAAAAATCTAGTAAAAAATAAACTCTATTTCAAAATCCATTGATGGACATGAAATTAAAAATCATTAGATTTGACATTGGTTACAATCCTTATTATACTATTTATGGGTTGAAGTCCTTAGATGTCGAATATTTATTTAATTTGAATCCAGGATTCTTCCCGTATTCAGATTTTCCAAATACAAAGATCACTATATTTTGGAACAGGATCAAAAAAATAACTTCAAAACTGAAAAATATTATGCCAGTAAACTTGTACAATAGGGATAAAATGTTGCCTATCTTAACTGAATTGACCAGATCGTGTAGTTACATTATTACGGTTGATAAGAAAAGCAAAAGTGGAATAGAAAGAACCTCTGAAAAATGAGCTCAAACATTTTATGGAATACAAAAATACCATAAATACCAACGTTCTTCGACCAAAAGGCAAATACGCTCTGGAAATTGCACTGTCTATCATCAGATCCTCTAAAGAAGAAAAACTGATTCGGCTCGAACACAAATATGATAAAAAGAGCAGGATGATTTAATTGAGAAAGGGTTTTCGTACACTACTTCTTTATTTGGAACGTTAGGCATTATCTCATTAATATTTTCTAATAGTGTTGATTTCGTATTATTCTCCATCTTGTTTTGAAATCCCTGAAAAAGAAGTTTATTGAAAAGGTAAGGATTAACATGAGTACAGTTCAAAGAATTACTAAAAACATAGCTATAACAGGCTTTTCTCAGCTACTCATTTCAATATCAGGTTTTTTATTGGTAATTTATATAGCAAGATATTTAGGAAAAGCTGACTTCGGGAAATTTAATTTTGCTCTCTATTTTTCAACATTCTTTTTAATTATTGCAGACCCTGGAATAAGTAGCTTTATAATTAGAGAAATTGCAAGAAATAAAGAATTAACAAATGAATATGTGACAAATGCATCTTTAATCAAATCAATAACATCACTGATTACATTTATTTTAATTGTTGTTTCTATAAACCTTATGGGTTATCCACAAGATACAAAATTAATAGTGTATCTGTTTGGGACATATACACTATTGACTTCTTTTTCATTAACTTTCAGAGCTGTATATCAAGCATTTGAAAAAATGCAATGCACAGCTGTTTTAGATATAGCCAAACAGTTGATACTCATAATAAGTGTTTCTTTTGTAATATATTCAAATAGGAGCCTACTGGAATTAGCTTACTGCTACGTGTTAACAGGTATTGTTGATATTTTATTAAATGTTATTTTTTTGAAAAAAATCGAACACATAGAACCAAAATTTAATTTAGCACTGTGGAAGCCTATGATTATCAAAGCATTCCCTTTCGGATTAAATGGTTTTTTCGCGGTGTTCTTCTTCAAAATAGATACTTTCATGTTATCGGTAATTAAAGGATATGTAGAAGTTGGAATATATTCAGCCGCTTATACCCCTTTACTAGCATTGAGTACTGTTACATCTAATATGATTACTACAGCTATTTATCCAGTAATGTCAAAAAATTTTATCCATCTGAAAAATTCATTGGAATTTATGACAGCTTACTCTTCAAAGTATATTATGATTATCGGACTTCCAATTTCGATTGGATGTTTTACTCTGGCAGATCAATTCATAAACTTATTTTATGGTGATCAATATTCAGAATCTATAATTGCATTTAAAATTTTAGCTTTATTTATACCCCTTAGACTTATTAGTGGAATAACCGGAACACTTTTAACATCTATAGACAAACAAAATATCCGTACTTTCAGCGTTGGAATTTGTGCTGCAATTAACATTATTTTAAATATTATATTGATTCCAAATTTGGGATTTATTGGTGCAGCGATTTCAACGGTCATATCCGAATTATGTTTGTACATAATATTTCTAATTTTTATTCAGAAATATTATAAGAAGATAAAGATAAATCAATATTTTACAAAACCTTTTGTCGCCTCTTTATTAATGGGTCTTTTTATTACCATGACTCCAGAATTGAACTTATATTTATTAGTAATGATTTCTGCAATTGTATATATTATAGCATTGTTATTTTTGGGAACATTTGATCAAGAAGACAAAAAACTCTTCAAACAGATTTTCAAGTCGGTGTGAGCTATGAAGAACAATACAATTAAATTTGTCATAGATAAAGAATCATGTACCGGATGTGGAACATGTTTTTCTTTGTGCCCAAATAATGCTATAGAAATGAGAATTGACGAAAAAAAAGGAGTTTATCTCCCCAGAATAAATGATACAAAATGTAATTCATGTGGCATTTGCTGCAAAGTGTGTCCAGGATATGAATTTAGCTATGATTCACTAAATCTTGAAATATTTGGACGAAAACCGGAAAACATGCTTATTGGAAACTCTTTAAATTGCTATGCAGGTTTTTCAACAAATGAGTCTATTCGCTTCAATTCTTCATCAGGGGGACTAATCACACAAATTTTGATATTTGCTCTGGAGAAAGGCATAATAGATGGTGCATTAGTCATAAAAATGAATAAAGATAAACCTCTAGAACCAGAACCCTTTATTGCAAAAACAAAAGAAGAAATAATCGAAGCCGCTCAATCAAAATATTGCCCTGCTCCTATGAATGTAGCATTAAAAGAAATATTGGACTCAGATACACATGAAAAATTCGCGATAGTTGGGTTGCCTTGTCATATAAGAGGTATTAGAAAAGCACAAAGAGTCAATGAAAAACTTAGAAGATGTATCATTTTTTGTTTAGGCATCTTTTGCAACCACACCCCACATTTCCTTGCAACTAGTCTTTTTTTACAAAGATATAACATAAAAAAAGAGGACATTGTAACCTTAAATTATCGAGGAGAAGGATGGCCAGGATTCATGACTGTGAATACAACAAAGTCAACTTTGAAAATACCACAAAGAAACAGTTGGATCTTTATAGGTTCTTATTTTTTTTATCCAAAAAGTTGTTTAATCTGCAGTGATGGGCTCTGTGAATTATCTGATGCATCTTTTGGGGATGCATGGCTTCCAGAATATTCAAGTGATAGTAAAGGTACATCAATGATTATTATAAGGAATAAAAAAATACTACATATACTAGACGCTATGAAAAATGAAATCGAAATAAAGAGAATAAATCCTGATAAAGTAGTTCAATCACAAGCCAGAATGCTTTGTTTTAAGAAGAAAAGTTTGAAATCTAGAGAAACAATACTGAGGAATTCATCAATATTAAATAACACATTAAATCCTGATATAATAGATTATATTCTCTCAACATATGTCTGTTTCAATGTATATTTATCATCCAGCAAGATATTTAGAAAAATATTAACAAAGATTCCATTAGAAATATTAAATATATATAACATGCCATATAAATTAATAAGTATTATAAATACAAATAAAATGTTAAAAAATTGGAATAAAAAAGAAGAGAAATTATAAAGAATTCAACAAATCTTTCACATATTTTCCATTTAATGAAGATTTTTCTTTTATTTGGGGGATTATGTACTTTAAATCTTTTTGTATATTTTCACGGTTAGACCAACAATCGTAAATTTTGCTTTTTAAGAGATTATAATTTAGGTCATTAACGTCTATAATATAATCTTCTTGCTTTAACATTTGTCCAATAACTCCATGCATTTTGTGGCTATAAGCAATTCCAACTGTTGGTACATACATAGATGTTGATGCTATCGTTGCATGCATTCTAGCACCCACAAATAGATCACATATTCCGATAATTCCCTTTAATTCTTTGGCATTATATTCATTCAGTATTAATTTCACATTAGATTTATTTTCAACAATATTATAAATCTCTAATATGGATCTTTTGTCACTTACTTTTTCCGAATAAACATGTGGTACCATAATAATATTGGCGTCTAATTCTTCGATTAGACTGTCAATTACTTTCGCAAATATACTTACAATTTCTTGAGAAGAGTTTTCTGAATCTGATTTTCTAAATCTACTTATTAATCCACTAGAATTAATTCCAATAATCGGCCTCTTATTAATATCTATACCTTCATTCGATAAAATCTCAAAAATAGTTGATAGAGGAGAAGGTTCTAAGTTGAAAGCAGGATCAGCTGTTAGATATACCTTCGGATTGTTTATTTTATTTTCAATAAGATATTTTTTAGAAATACTCTCTCTAACTGTTATTAGTTTAGTTCTGTTTAATACGTATTTTGCAATAAAATTGAAAATCGGATTTTTATAGTACCCAAGACTCTCTGCATAAAGAACTACAGGTTTACCTAATAGAATTGCATAAGATATATTTAATAAACTACTAAGTCCAAATTTCTCTCCACTTAAATGATCCCCTCCAGTGTTTACAATAATGTCTGAATCATAATAATAATACAGATCTGACTTTTTAGAGATTGGAATAGAAATACCAATATTTGTTAGCATTCTAAATATGAAACACTCAAATAAATAAATCCAAGGACATATATTTTTTAATGGTTTTATAGCTAACTGCTTCTTAATAGGAATATCTTCTTGGCCAATTTCTGTTCCCATAAAAGTAAATTGAGAATTAGGGATGTATTTTCTAAGAGTATCAATTAAAGAAAATACTAAAGCTTGACTTCCTTTATTTGAAACTCCTGCATGTAATACAAGTATTTTAGTCATACATTATCCTCACTCTTATTTTAAAAAATAGATGTATAATAACTCTGCGATTTTGTTGTAAATTTCATTATATTACTTAGATTTTTGGCAATGTCGCGAATTTGCTGTAAATTCAAAGTCAAGTTTTTGTGCGCTGTGTGCAATCTGGTTCTTCAGAGGTGGAATTTTCTGCCCAACAACTTCTTGAAATTTATGATTTTACAGAACTTTCGGTACACTGCCAGATTTTCAAAAACGATACAAAAAGTGCCATTTTAAGTTGTTCCTTCAAAGAGTTAGATTCGGTGACCTATAATGATGCCTATGACTGGAATATAACTTTTTGTATTGTTTTCGTTAATATACCTCAAGTGGTTATATTATGCTCATCTCCTATCTAGTAAGTGATTAATAAAAAGTATACAGATTAAATTCTATTGTGAGTAAAGAATATAAATTATAGAATGTAATAAGCACTTAAATCTTTGTTATAATATATTTTATTGTATTGAATTAATATGATGGAAATCTTCTCCAAGAATGATCTTAGAAACTGTTGATTTATAATATCCTTATAAGAGTGTAAAATATCCGAGGTCTTTGTTTCATACAGATCTTCAAATGAAGATTTTTCCATGGTTAAAAATTTGGTTGTCCATTACTAAATGGTTGGTATTTAGATTCGAGCTTTATAATAATGGTTCATTTGGGTTCGGTTAAGGTTTAAAAACGTCCTGAAGTGTTATTTTTTATGCTATATGTCTAGTAATTATGTTGGAAAATTGCTATAAGTGGTATTCGAAGTTGTGCATAAAATTCGTTAATCGATGCCAAAAGAATGATGGTTATGTTTGTATTTTTGTTTAATTGAAATAAATGGAATCAAGCCGTACCCAGTGCGTAATAAAAATTAATGGGAAATGCCACTCAGGTTGCTTTGGAATAATATTATCAATTAACTGAAGGCCACCCAATGAGTTTATATTTCTGAAATTCTGAAGACGAACTCATTTTATTCCAAGATAAGCTTTGGCATCTCCTGTATCATATACTGCATTAAAATCTCTATCTAGTCTATTTTTGAAGTCTATTCCGAGAAGCATTCTAGGATTTTTTTCCCCGTGAATCTGTACAGGTCTTTGCAAACTAACTTTTCTCCAGATAACAAGCTTGTCATCCATATATTTCCAATTAATATCTCCCAGGATAGTTGAAGGATAATCTGCTACTTCCTTTCTATCTTGGTATATTTCGTATTGATTTCTTGCTGTTTGGAGATCTGCAACAATGATACCGCTATAAGAATTATTTGTGCTTTTAAAAAGTTGAATCTCGGATTCAGTAGAGACCAACCTCTGATTTATTTCTTTAGCGTATATTGGAGAGTCCATGTTTGTAAAGAGGTTCGTTGTCATTAAAAAGGAGGAGAGAAGGAAGATGATTGATATGAATGCTAGCCGATGTTCTCTCTTTTTGAATAGATTTGAGAGCCTGAGCATTCCGAGCCCTGAAAACATTACAAATGAAACATAAATGAAAGCAGGCCAACGGTAAGGCATTATGTTTCTCATTCCCATCAGTGGGAAGGTGAAAAATATGCCGTATAATAAGACGAGCATGAATATAAAAGAAAATGACGTTCTGGTTGTATACTTTCTAGATATAGAGGAGAGGCTGCCGATAACTCCCAGGAATATATATATTAAAAAGCCTCCTATGTTTAGAATTGAGTCAAAACTATCTTGAATGTTTGAGATTGTAGTCCTCTCTAAAAATCCTGCTTCCATAGATAGTGAGGCAACTAGTCTTTTCAAGGTCAAGTCAAAAAACGGATATTGAGGGTTCATCATCCAATGGTAAATAAGTACAGTCAGGACCAAAGCACAAAAAGATAAGCTTATTGAAAATTTATCACTTTCATTTTTTTCCCCGTATATTGACCTAAAAAATAAACGTCCTATATATATTGAGACTATGGACACTACGGCGATGAACGAGGATACTGTATGTGTCCACATGATTATGGAAATGAACAGTATCGAAATCGAGGCATAAAAAGCTTCGTTTTTGTTTCTTTCCAGTGTCATGTATAGTATCATTGTATAAATAGCAAGCCCAAAACTCATTGGGATGACTTCGATGCTCCATTCTATATGGAAATCTGCAAAATTGAGCATGAGCATAGAAAGCAGAGCAATACGGGTATTATTTGTGAGATTTTTTGCGATAAGGTATACAAAAATGGTGCTTAAAGGTACAATCATTCCAATAATTGCCATTGATTGTTTTGTGGCCAGATCACAAATTAATGCCGATATTGCTGTGTAAACGTGCATTATAGGGAAGTTTCCGTAATATTTTCCATAAGATGTGTACTTTTCGAGGGAACTGAAAGTTCCCAGTTTGCAGATGATTTCTATCATATCTGCATGGCCCCAAGGATCGGAGCCTACAGGATAAGGGGATATGAAATAGGCACTAAGTCTCACTAGCAGAGAGAGCAACAGTATTTTTATCATGATGTTTGAGATCTTTTTATTACTAACCAGATCTGAAACTAAAATTCCCAGACTTAATACTGCTACGTTGATGGCGATAAAGATGAAAAATATTGACGGCCTGTGATAGATTTCTGCTTGATTATAAATCACGAGGGAAAACAGAAAAAGAATCCAGAAAAGGGTGTTTAGTACTTTTTCCATTTTTACTTGAAAATTAAAAGGAAAATTTGTTCTGATGAATCGGAAATTATTTCTGGTAATTCTGAGATTTTCATCACTTAGAAGTAATTGCTCGCCATCTTCTAGAATTTTGGGTCTTAGTCTAAGGTAAAGTAGAGAACTTAATGTTAAGAGGGGACCCAGTGTAATTAGATAGTTGTTGCTATATATCAGGTTTATGAAAGTTATTAATAATCCTAGAATTAAACCCATTAGAGCAAATAATCCATCGATTTCTCTAAGAACTTTTTTCTCGATTTTGGTGGCAAGTATAATGGAAGGGAATAAGGTTAATAAAATTACATAAGGAGCAATTTCCTTGAATATCATAATCTTCCTCTCCTTAAATTCTCAAGAATGACATTTTAATACCGATTCCTTTTTCATATGAATTTTTTATGACTGGAGTCTCTTACGCAAACATCTCTACTTAATTTATTTACAAAGGATGAAACCATAAATAATCGGATTTGTTTAATGAACTTTCCAGACGGTAAGTGTAGCAATTCGCCTAAATAAATACATCTTTTCAAATTAAAAATCCTATGAATTATATAAATCACATGGATTGAAAATAAATTAAAGTATTATAGATTGTTATATATGCTTATAAGTTCGTGTTTTATATTATCCAAAGCAAATTTTTTGGAATATGTATATATTTTGTCAGCATTCCAGTT
Source organism: Methanosarcina baikalica (assembly GCF_031461075.1). Lineage (NCBI taxonomy): Archaea > Methanobacteriati > Methanobacteriota > Methanomicrobia > Methanosarcinales > Methanosarcinaceae > Methanosarcina > Methanosarcina baikalica. Next base: position 27,765 of record NZ_JAVKPK010000036.1, read on the forward strand.
TTTATTTAATGCTAGAAGTATCATCTTAGCAAGTTCTGCCGAATTTTCAGGTTCTACGAGGAAGCCATAATCTTCAGAGATTAGGATACCACCACTGCCACCATTATGTGTTGCGACGATGGGCTTTTTACATGCCATTGCCTCAATTTGAACAACACCAAAACTTTCTCTAATACTCGGTAACACAAAAACATCACATGCATTCATCCAGATTGGAATTTCATCATGAGGTTTTTCACCAGTGAGAAGTACATATTTATCCAGATTATTTTTCTTAATTTGTTGATTCAATTTTTTCCATAGTTTTCCCCCACCAACGATTACACATAATATATCTTTTCGCCATTTTACGACTTCGCTCACTGATTCTATAAGATATTTATGGCCTTTTATAGTTTCAAGATTTCCTACTGACAATATAATTTTTTTATTAGTAGGAAGATTTAAAGAATTTTTACATGCATTTGGATCTTTTGGATAAAAAAGATCACTTCTATAACCATTAGATATAATTTTTACAGGAGACTCAACATCCAGTTCATTGATACAATCTAAGTTAGATTTACTGACTGTAAGTATGCAATTTGCATCATTAAGAACATCTTCGATACTTTTTCTCCATGCTTTATCTCTAAAAGGCAAATCGTAAATATCATATCCATGTGCTGTTACAACAAATGGAACATCGTATTTCTTACTCAATTTTGCTCCTACATACCCTGAAGACCACGTAAAATGCGAATGGATAATATCAAATTCAATATTATTTTGTTCAATGACTTTTTCTGCAGCTTTAAAATTTTTCTCGCCCAGCCTCCTATCTTTAGAATCAAAAGAAGCATATAAAACAGGGGTAGGATAAACATTAAGATTAGAAGGTTTATTTTTTAAGTCAATTTTGTAGCTCAAATTATATCTATTTAAAAATGGTAGTGGAATATACCTGGAAAACTCTGCAATTGGATTGTATCTAACTAGCACAGAAACAGTATCAAAATTACTAGATACAAGATCTATAGGATCTTTTTGAAAATTATTATATGAATGACAGGTAAATAATATTTTCTTTTTCAAAGACATACAAGATCACAATCATTAATCTGGTTAAAATTAATTCATGAAGAGCAATTACTGAAAATGAAGACAAAAACTCACTTAACACATTGAGACTTTTCCACGAAATCCACCATAAATGCAGTTACATCGATTTTATCTTTTAGTAAAAGATTACGCTTTTTAGTACCATTATGTTTTAAATTCGGATTACTTAACAACTCAATTGCTTTCTCTAAAGCCTCTTTACCCATTGTTTTTTCATCTTTAAAATTATATACAAGATCGTATTTAATTTCTTCTTCATCAGTGTATCCTCTACCCGCATAATCGCAGAAAATAGCGTGTGTTCCCAGAACAGCACATTCTGAAGCCATTGTTGCACTTTCGCCATAAAGGAGAGTAGCATAATATAGCAGATCATGCATTTTTTCAGGGGATATCGTGATACGATACTTCTCAAATTCCGAAAGTAAAGGAGTTTCCGAAGTTATGAAAACTCGACCATATTTTTCAAAAGCTTTCACAGCATTTCTTTTGTCTTCCAAAGTTAAGCCTTTGTGCCCAATATCGTGACTTGCACCCCAGGAGACGAATCTTAAAATAATAAAAGCATCTTCTTTTCTTAACCCTATTTCATCGAGAACTGCAGGATTGGGTTTGTAATAATTTGGATGTAGATATGCAAGCTCATGGTAACCATTATAGCGGACTTCTTTTTTTCCAAGATTCTTTTTGTAGCAGGAAGGCACACATATCGCCTTGGCAAAAGGGAAAGAAAGTAAATTTTGAAGTGTCCCATGCTCTGTGTCATTAAATAGAATTGATGGTTTTTTTATTAAGGCAGATACATGTGCCACATATACGTTCCCTACTCCGCCGATTAAAAGATCAGGATTGAATTTTCTTGCCAAATTATATAATTTATAGTCTATTTTGAGCATTTCAATCCCTTTGTGGAGGGTTGAATAGTTATACGTCCCTACCTCCACATAATCCATACCAAATTTATCCAATAGGTCTAGTGTTATCTCCTTATTTCTTGAAGTAATTAGTATTTCATGGCCTTTAGACTTCAAAATCTGTATTGTATTCTTAAATTGGTATACATGAGCAGGGTGTGCAATATCAAATAAAATTTTCACACTTTTCGCTCCCCAAGATACCCTTTAATGATACCAAAGGTTTCCTCTGCGTGTTCTTTTGAGGATACACCTACAACTACCGACTTAATGTTGGGTAATGAAAATAAATATTCATAAGCCTCTTTTGGCTTCAGATACCCTGCTGCCAGTGTACTCATGGCCAGTACATCCACATCATATTCACTCAGGCACCTCTCACATTCTTCTCTTGAGGGATTCATCTGGAAGCCTGCCTTGTTAAAGGAGGTCATGATCAGAGGCTTTTTTATACCCCACTCGTCAAAGCTCTTTACAAGCCTTGTGAAGTTCATTGTCCCGAAGGCAGGGACTGCATTGTAATTCTCTTTTATATGGTCAATAAAGAACTCGAATACTTTCTGTGAGTTCATAGAAAGAGCAAGGTCGGTCAGGACATTGTGTAGAAAAATCGCTTTTACGTTAAATCCATTAAAAGGCAGCATTTCTACGTCAATGAATGTGGAAAGCATGTTAAAGAAGTCCTGGTTTAAGACAGTCATTCCGCCTTTAAACAGGATCTTGAGTTTCGTGGCGGTGCTGGCTGGCTCCAGGATATCTTTGAGCATTCCAACCACACCCACCTCATTAGCTTTTCTTACATAACCCTGAGCGTAGGGAATGAGAGGATATATGTTCAAGTTCTTTGACAAAACTGGATCCGAGCCGATGGCTTCCATTATCATCTTCGTTTTTGGATGTGTAGAAAGCATCATTCCGGTTCCTCCAAGTTCATAAAAATCCCTCACAACACTAAGAATTTTTTCTGTGTCGCTGAAGAGCTGAACTCTGTCTCTTGCACGATCCTGTGAAAAATGATCCACGCCTATGAACTGGTTATGTCCCAGAATGATGGGATCGATTTTCATAATTCATCACCCTCTACTGCAGATTTCGTTGATGCTGATTTATATATTCCATCCACAACTTTCTGAGCTTTAAACCCATCAAAAATATCGAGCCCTGAATCTCTCCCCTGTTTCACAGACTCTATCATATGCATATCTTCTCTGGTATATTCCGGGCCTCCAAGGTCAAACTCAACTCCTTCATAGAGATCCTGTTTGTAATAGGTTTTCCACCTGGATTCCTGGTCACCATAAATTTTAATATAATCATCAGTAACTACCAGCATACCTTTTTCGCCATGAACTTCTATTTTAATTTCAGGAAGCCTATAATTTCTCACACTCCAGGATGTGTCCATGTATCCCTCTAATCCTCCTTCGAAAAGAAGATACGCATGAACAAAGTCCTCCACATCCTTGGAGTAATAGGACTTTGTGTGGCCCTCGACAAGAGAAACATCACCAAAGAACCATATTAGGAGATCGACTAGATGGGCTGCAAGAGTGCTTAAAACACCTCCACCACTTGCTTCTTTCTTGTACCTCCATCCTTTTCCTTTTGAGAACAATTGGGAAACGTACATGCTGGAGTTAAAATAAATCAGCTCTCCAAGAACACCGCTGTCTATGATTTCTTTTGCCTTTTTGAACGTATCCACGAAACGTTTAGAATACCCAATCATATTTATTACAGGTTTTTTCTGAATCGCTTCTATCAAAGGCTTGCAATCATCAACTGAAATACCTAAAGGTTTTTCAACAAAAAAAGGGATGCTATTATCCACACAGTCTAATGCAATATTTATATGAAATGACGTTGGAGTTGTAATGTATATTAAATCCAGGTTTTCATTTTTTATCATGTCCAAATAATTACTATAAGTGCCAATTGATGGCAGTAATTGCCGTATGGGTTTCAGGATTAGATCTTGTTTTTCTGCAACCGCTTTTACGTTGGCTCCATTCAAACTGTTGAGTATTCCTGTATGCAGAATACCCATTTTTCCCATTCCAACAATACCTACATTTATTTTTTCAGCCACAAGAATCACCAATTTATAACGTAAATTAAACCCCTTTCTCATACTCCATCTTCTTCAGCCTGTACAGGATCTCATCTTGGATCTTCCGATGGGTTTTCAGGACATCAGCTATAAATCCAAGAGTCAATGTGGAGACCCCAACAAGTATTAGTAACACTGTCAGCACAGCAGAAGGTAAGTTTCCACTGACAGTTCCCGTACTAAAGAATCCGACAAGTACTTTGAACCCGAAAAGAAAACCTACTACAATGGAGATGGAACCAATACCACAAAAGGTTTCAATAGGATGAAATTCGCTGTAACCTCTTGCAATTGTAATTCCTGCCCTCTTGGCGTATTTCCAAATACTTGAGATAAGACGGGAATGGCCATCCCTTCTTCTGAATTCGATGGGGACTTCTTCGATCACAAGCCCGTAATAGGAAGCCTGGATAAGGGTTTCCTGGACATAGGTATAATCAGCCATAACATTCAGGTGCAGTGCACAGTCCCTGGTAAAAGCCCTGAAGCCGGACTGGGCATCAGAGACAGGAAAGCCTGAGACCCTCCTTGTGATGAACGTTGCGATTCTATTTCCGATTATTTTCTGAATGGGCATATGCTCGATATGACCCTTTGTACGGGAGCCCAGGACAAAGTCTGCTTTGCCTGCAAGAATGGGTTCTATGAGTTTGAAGATTTCTTTTCCATTATACTGCCCATCTCCATCAGTATTCACAATAATATCTGCATTCATTTTAAGAGCAGCCTGGAGTCCGGCTCTGAAAGCCGGGGCAAGACCTTTATTATTCTTGAAACTGATTATTTTATCTGCGCCTGCCTTTTCAGCCTCCTCTACCGTATTGTCTGTAGAGCCGTCATTGATAACAAGGACTTCAACCTCTTCACAGCAATCACGCGGGATTTCTTTTATAACAGACGCAATTGTTTTCTCTTCATTAAAAGAAGGAATCATTACTACTAATTTCATAACATCACCTTATGGGAAATAAATGGGATTTCATCCCGCCAATACCAGTTGTATGGTCGAAACTTATGTAATCCATAACAATAATTTTCTTAGCCAATTTTTTTGTCCGCAGGATCATTCTACTTTATTAAGACTACCTCATTGAAAACTGGAAGGACTATTGTTATATTTTAAGGAGCTATAACCTCCCTGCGCGTTTTTGTTTCTCTCTTAGTTGTGCACTGGAAACTTTTGCTCATACAATGCCTGGTACTCATCGGTATGACCTTTTTTCTGAAATTATATTATCGAAATTTTATTCTCAATACTTTTTTGGAGAAAGTTTTACAGATGCTGCCTCGAATGTTACGAAACTCTGATAATAGTGTGAGTAATAAAGTGTAAATTTAAAATACACAGAAGTGCATAATACTAATATTTTATATGTTGGTTTATATTTATACATAAATAATTGCACCTGAAATTGAAAGAACGCACCCCATTAATGCAATATTCTTCCATTAAAGCTTGTTTTGAGCGTATAAGTGTAATTATTTCAGTTGGGAACTGTAGAGGATAATAGTATAATGTTATTTAATTAACATTACAATATATTGGTGGGAAGACAGGGATCAACTATATAAAGTTACTGAATTTGTATTTTACTATAAAAATTTAATAAAGATAAACAATGCTCACGCTAGCGTTATAATATGACAAACGCACAACTGAGTAATCGAGTCATAATTTTGAAAGAACTATTCTATTGATAAAATGTAAGACTGTTAATCTCGAAAAACAAAAAAAGCTAATTCCAAAAAAGGCATCTGAAGAACTCAATATTTTTTGGCGCTCAGTCTCGTGGATAACTCTGCCTGTTCAGGAAGTTCTCCCTACAAACCCGAACTTTTCAGGCTGCATCTGTCAACATTCCCACTTGCCGCATTTCCTGCTCGGAAAAAGAAAGAATAAAAAGAACATCCTGGAAAAAAGAAGCTGAAAAATCTGGCCCCTGTGCTTGATTCAAGGGAAAAAAGCCTGGGAAAGGATAAGTAGTCAAAAAAAATCCGTAGTCAAAAAAAATCAAAAAATCAAAAAAATCAACACAAATAAAAGAATATCTGTATAGAGGGACTCATCGAACACAAATGCTGGCAAAAATGTTTGAAGAGAGAGGCTAAAGAGATTCAGGGGAAAAACAGGGAGTGAAGAAGATTGGAAATGAAGAAAGTTTTTCAGAATATTTCCTCATAAATATACAAAGATAATAAATAAAGTGAAAGAATAAAACGCATTGGCAGTGTATAAAATCTTCTGTAAATTCTAAATTACAATATCTAAAATATAAACAAACATTTATAAAGATATTTTAGTATATTTTACGGGATTTCTGGCAGGCTAACAGGCCTCCATTAGAAACTACTTGGAACAAGAACCTTCAAAGATGGGCTGTTGCTGCAGACATTAACTCTTATGGACTTTCAGTAAAAACCACAAGAAAAACATTAGAGTCCTGGATGATTGCAGCAGGAATAATTGAATCTGCAGTCTGTCTTAGGCAAGGACATGATAATTTAACAAGCATGAGGCACTACCAAGGACTTTTGTTCTCTGATGCTGAACTACGGGATATTAAGAAAAAGTTGACTGCATGAGGAATAGTAAAGTAAAACAACAAGAAACCGCAAAAATAAACAAATTTTACTGGAAAACCTATGTATTTAACAAGAAGGCAGGAAGTCCCCTTCCTCGGAGGCATCAGCCGACAGGTGGGGGATGAAAGCCATCAACTTCCCAACATACCTCTTTTTCTAATGCCGAAAATTTATAAATTGTATAGTTGCGTATATTATATGATAACTATGAGATATAATCTTGATCGGGGTAGCCATTCGGTGTACTCACTCCATTATCATTTTGTGCAATGTATAAAATATAGGAGAAAGGTACTCTGTGACCCAAAACTGATAGACTTCCTCAAAACCAAAATCCATAATATTAGCGAAACTTACGAAGTTGAAGTGTTGAGTATAGAATGTGACAAAGATCATTTTCATATGATTTTCACCGGAAAACCAACTTTAGATATTCCAAAATATATCAACACTATAAAAACTATAACTTCAAGAGAAATCAGAAAAGAGTTTCCCGAAGTAAAATTGTTGTTATGGGAAGATACCTTTTGGTCAAGATCATATTTTTTAGCAACAACCGGACAGGTTACTTTAGATATTCTGAAAAAATACGTAGAGAGTCAAAATGCATCTCACAGCGAAAGTTAAGATATACCCAACAGAAGATCAGTTGAAAGTTCTATGGGAACTTTCTGATAAATGCTGTTCTTTGTATAATCTAG
>NZ_JAVKPK010000037.1:0-34675 GCF_031461075.1 Methanosarcina baikalica
TATAATTTAGAAACCATTTTACATACATCTCTTCATCATATCTACAAAGGCCCAATGAAAAATCAGTAATTGGATCCAAGTTTGACCCAAAAATTTCTTTGCATTCGATAGCCTCTTCTTTGACAAATTCCCATTCAGGAAACTTTACATTACACAAGAAGCACCAATTAAGCAGTTTGCCTATTTTTTGTTGGCTAGCCAACTTTTCCTTACTAATTGTAGGAACAATCTTCGCAAGAAAATCATGACAAAGGTTTAAACCTCTCGATTTTTCAACAAATTTTTGGGCAATCTTATTCAGATGTTGAAAATTTAGGTTTGACAAATATTTTGTGGGTAATGGAGAAAATTTCCAACTTAAGAGGTTAACGCCTGCAGATCCTTGTAAGTTGAAAGCCTCTTCAAATAAGTTTTGATTTATTTCATATAGTAAGCGTTCTCCACCCTCAAAAATACCTTCTAAAAAGACAAATATTTTATCTAAATCAGCATCATGGTATTTTTCGACAAGACCTGCTAAGAAGATATCATTATCTATCTCTTTTACTGTCAAAGCATTTGAAATCAAAGTAGGAATATTAGGTGATGGCACAAATTCAATAATAGACAACGCTGTTTTAGCCATCGGTGGGTACTTATTATGAAGAATCTTGACAAGGTGATTAGAACGCACTAAATGTAAACCGGAAGCTGTTTCGGAATTTATACTGATGTATTCATCAGATAAGGAAAGCAATATATCCTGGCGATCTCCTTGAACAGTAACGACTTCCAGTAGCTTGTCTATAATAATTGGTACTCCAAGGATATCAGCCAAAGAAATTTTCCTAATCAATTCTATTTTTGATGCATCTTCGCGAAGATTTATAATTTGTTGTATTTGATCCCGCAGACGTTCTTCAAGCATTTGTCCGTGGGTGATTAAATATATGTATTCTATAAATAATCTCGAGTCTCTTATCTTCTCATATGCCCACTCGGACGATTTAACAGCATGAGCAATTTTACCTTTTTCTTTGAATCTTTTAAATATTTCTTTAGCTTCTATTAGATCCAATGTAGGCTCAACTATCTCAAAATGGGTTAGATTCTCTTTTGAGTAACGGTACCAATCTTCATTGCGTATGGACAATAGGATTTTGAATCCAAGACTAGAGCATTCTTGCGCAATTTGAGGCCAATGAGGTGTTCTAAATCCTGCATTGTCTATTAGAAGAAGAATTGGCAATTTTATTTTTCTCCTGAATTTAAGATAATTCTTAACTTTCTCAACTTGTTCATTAGTCTCAAGAACTTGAAGTATATATGTGCTTTCAGGAGGCCAATTTTCATATGCATAACGATATAGAAGAGCAGATTTCCCTTGCCCGCTTGATGAACGAAGAACACAGACACTGGAAGATGAAAAAGCATTTCCAATTCTTTCTATCCATTTATCCCTTCTAACATCAGCTCCACAAACAATATGACCGGGCCTCGAATTTTTTCCTTCAAAAAAATCATCCATGTTGGCATCGGGTTCCTAATGGATTCGATCAATCAAACCCCTTCCATATGCTTGAAAATCTTCTTCTCGCTTATAGGATTCTTTAATAGAAACTCTGATTTCTTCAAGGTCCTTCCTGAATACTTTTTTTCTTTCCTCCGCCCATTTTAAAAATGCTGAAATGAAAATTTTAATGTAACATTCAACAAGATCGCTACCTAGGTCGTATGTTTTAGAGATAATTCTTCTAAGTGACTCCAGAATTTCTTCTTCAGATAAAGAGACTATTTTCAACTTATCTAAAATTGAATCAGCCTCATAATTTGTTCCACCACAACTCCTACAAAGTTCCCTAAATTTATTCCTTAATCCTTGTTTTTCTGTTTCTGGAAGAGAGTTGAACCGTGAAATCTTTTCAATTTCATTTTTCAACTCAAAATCGAATACTAGCAAAAAGTTTGAATCTGAATCTACTCTATATGCTTCTATAAAATTTTGTATTGGCCCTCTTTTATTATCATAACTCTTCAGATTACTCCATGCCCAAGGTTTACTTGCAGATTTTACTTGAGCATGTTCGTTAAAAATTTTAAAATTATTAATCTCAATATCTACATCTTCAATCCCTTCAAGTGTGATTGAGGCTGATTGTGTTTTATTCTCGTAAAGTTCAAAGGCACGAAGTATTGAGTAAAGAATTTGATACCTGATCCCACGAATATTTGCGGCACCGTGAAAACGAGATTTAAAAAGAGCATCGTATTTATTACTCAAAAGACTCAAAACAACCCATCCTTTGACAGAAGCACCTATCGAGTCCATTTTAAACGCTGACTATTTAATCTTATTCTTTAGTAGCTGACAAGTAAAAATATATCCTCTTCAAATTAAGTGGTTACTTCTTACTTCCACTTCAATGCACTTTTTGGCAGTGTACAGAAAATTCTGGTCGGTAAATCATAACTGACTCCATTTCCCTTTTTCTTCACCACAAAAACAGGATTTATCTTTTTTACTGATGCATAGGTTTTACTGTAAAACCTCTGCACTTTATCAGTTTTAGCTTTTAGTTTCAAGCATTTTTTTCGGGTAACTTCTCTAGATTTATGATTTTGCAGAAAAAATCGGCAAGCTTATAAGAAATATCTCGAAAGTAATGTATGGAGTTCAAATGTGTCTGTTAAACTAAATTTGAAACCCATATACCAGGAGGTAAGAAATGATAGCTATGAGAGTGTTTAAGGCTTGTTTGTTCCTGCCTCTTATGAGTAAAAGAAGAGAGGTAAAGAGTAGATGACAATAAAAAAGAAATTTGGAATAGGTGCAGTATTTGCAACAATATTGCTGGCAGCCATCTTGTTAGTGCCGGTAGTAAGTGCACAAGGAAACGAGACTACACAAAAAAATGCGACTGCGCAGCTTACCTTTGGCCCGGAAACTCTTGATAAACTGAAAAGTAATCCGTATTGTATTGCTGCATATGGAAGCATACCCACTTTTACAACTGTGGAGGAGAGATACCACTGGATTGACACTCTTAATAATATAATGGATAAATTATTTAGTGTAAAATTTGCACAAGACCCGGAGATGATGAAGTATTTTGATCCAATTGGCCCTATTAGAACTTCTAGTGCAACCTTCGATGGTATTATAGAGATAAGTATTAACAATAGTTCGAAAGTTGATAAGCCTTTTTTGGACGAATTCTATCAAATTATTGACTCAAAAGCAATCAGCATGGGGGTTAAGGAAGTTCCTGTTGTGTTCATGCGCGAAAATAATCTAACCCTGGCTGAGATTGAATCTCTAGGCTTTACCAATATTGAATCTTCAGGCTCTACCAATATTGAATTGCCAAACTCTACCATCAATGATTCGAACTCCATTAATGAAAGCACATTGAATACAAGCAACTTGAGTGAAAATAAATCGAGTAAAATTAACTCAATTCCAGGTTTTGAATTATTGGGAAGCTTGATTTGCCTATACGGCGGCTGGAAGCTCAGGAAAAAGTAACGTAAGAACGAATTATATCCTGAAATAGAATTTAGTAAACTGAGAATTAAGGATTCGGGAGCCAATTATATGGGGAGTAGGACAGCAGTCTTCATTTTAACGTTTACAGATTACTTAATTTAAAACAAATATATAAATATACGAATTGATTATTTTATTTGGGGATAAATATTATGGCAGGCGTTTTGAGGTTATCACCAGCTATTTGTGTGTATCCAGGTGACAAGTGTGAGAAACTATTGAAGTGATTTTTCCGGGAGTTGAAAAGAAGGATATCTCCTTCAAAATTATTGACAGCAGTTTTTATGTGAAAGCTACCAAAGAAGGTGTTGAATGCGGACAGCTATACTTTTTGCTGCCCAGTAGAGTCCGAAAATTAGTGGATGTGAAAATCGAATAAGGTGACAATGGCATGATAATCTTCTCTAAAGGAAGAAGGTAACTACAAATCACTCACTCGAAATAGCGAAGAGCCATATTATAAAAGAATCTGATAACGGAGACTCAAATGTATGACTAATATTAAAGTAAATATTAGATGGATAGATGGCTACTATGAGTCATTCGATTGCACGGAAGTTAGATTTGGTTTAGACCTTTTATGGATGATGTTGAATGACAACAAAAATCGGCATATTCCACTTCGAAATGTACGGTGGTTTTCAGTTACACCGGTAAGTCGTGAAACAACATGACTTGAAAGCTATTTCATCCATAAAGATACAAATAAAACGATTCCAGTATTACAATTTGGACTTGTTCTATAATACATTGATACATTGAGGGATGAATATTTTAATGGCGAAAATGTCACTTGACGTGTTTTCTGAGGCACTTTAATTACATAATTGAAAATCTGGTCGTGGTGGAAAAAATCTGACTTTGTTGAAAAATTAGTGTAAACCTTCACAATTAGAAAGATTAATTATTCCTATCACCGGGAAAACGGTACACAAAGGTAAGAATTAGTATAAAACTGCGGAAATATTATTTTTGCACCACAACTTTATTTGGTATAGTTTTATAATGTTGGTACATTTCCCTTAAATCTTTTGCCTTTTATTCATTATTCATAGATTTACATGCTTATTTTGAAATTTTTGTAACGGAACCCTCACCCTTACCTTACTGCTGTCTTCGGGTGTCATACAGGCTTTCTGTGAAGACAGTATTAAAACATCCCGGTAGTCAGCCACTTCTTGCCTTCTGTCTTACAGCGCAGACAGTCAGTACAATTCCAACCACTGTGCCTGTACTGTAATACCGCAGTAAACAAGTATGGAACCATTAGCGACATTAATGAACACTGAAGACAAGTTCACTATGGTAAACAGTATTGAAAAATATATTATATTGTTAATATTATTCAGTCGAATACCCCGCAGCTTGCTGCGGTGATGGAAATTTCCCCGAGAACCGTGTTAACTAATGGATTTCTATTTTTAGCTACCTTTGCATTATAAATGGAACTACGGCATGCAAATCACTGTGTATATAAAATAAGGTATCCAGGCTGTCTCAAAACTAAAGTTGATTCTACAATTGTGATTAAATTTTCCACTTTGAGGTCAGTTGATGTAAAAATACCTCATGTTTAGGTAGTCATGCTTTTAAAGCCAACATTACTCACTACTCAATTGTAGAAATAGTCTGAGTTTTGAGACAGCCTGTATCACATGGTTTTTTGTATTAAATACCGTAAAAACTTTTTTTTAGATGCAGAAATCATCAGCTTTTTGAAAACCATATGCTTTGAAATTGGTGAAAGGTACTGTTTTGAGTTTGATGCAATTGGTACTGATGGTGATCATGTCCATCTTTTTGTTGGTGCTGAGCCAAAATATTCTCCCTCAAAAGTGATGCAAATTATAAAAAGCATCACAGCAAGACAAATCTTTAAAGAACACCCTGAAATCAAAAAACAGCTTTGTGGTGGTTAACTGTGGAGTGATGGAGGTTACATTGGAATTGTAGGAGATGGAACAACTTTCGATGTAATAAAAAACTATGTTGAAAATCAGGGAAACCTGGAAGAAAATGAAGCATATAAGCAAATGAAAATACTTGATTTTGAATAACTCCATTATAACGAGAGCGGTGGCGCGAACATACCCCGTTGCTTGCAGCGGGGTGCGCCAGCGCAAATTTGATTAATAATTCTCAGGATTTCCGGAAAATAAGTGAAACGAAGGCGAAAGCCAAAGAATAGCCTATAGAATATGACAGAAGTTGTAGGCACATCAGAGATCAAACAGAAATTGTCCTGTTATTCCATTCGTCCTGTTATCCCATAGAACAAATAACCGGTTAACACTGCCATATGTTCATTTTGATTTTATTCCTTCGAGTGGGATTTTTAATTGCACCCGAAATTTAAAACGATAAGGAGTTAAATTATTAAAAAGGAGAATAATGGGAAGGAAAATGAAAAATGAAGGAAATAGACAGATGAGATTTATTATGAATTATAAAACCGTTATTTGTGTAGTTTCATTGATTGTGATTGTAGCTGGCCTGGGATGTATTTCGCAACCGGATAGTACACAACCGGGGGATACTGATAATGAAAATAATGGGAATTCCAGGGATATCGAAGGGCTTTGGATGGGAAGTCTGGAAGTTCCGGGTGGATTAGAAATAAGAATTTTGTTCAATATTTCCGCCAGACCTGACAGTTCAATCAATGCCACTATGGACAGCCTTGACCAGGGAGTGACCGGCATACCTGTAGAAACGGTTACTTATAAGGATGATAACCTGAGACTTGAAGTGAAATCCATCAGGGGGGTTTTTGAAGGGACGCTTAAAGAGGACGGTAAAACCATCGAAGGGGAATGGAAACAGGCAGGATCGGTTTTTCCACTTGTGCTTAATCATATTGAAAAAACGCCTGATCTGCGAAGAGAACAGAACCCTGTAAAGCCTTATCCGTATGCTGAAGAGGAAGTTGTTTATGAGAACAAAGAAGCAGGAGTAAAATTGGCAGGGACATTAACCCTTCCCAGGTCTGAGGGGCCGTTTCCGGCCGTAGTGCTCATAACCGGTTCAGGCCAGCAAAATCGCGACGAAGAGATCTTGGGCCACCGTCCATTTCTTGTGCTCTCGGATTATCTGACACGTCGGGGTATTGCTGTACTCAGGGTCGATGACCGGGGCATCGGAGGATCTACAGGAAACTTCTCGCAGGCCACGACCGAAGATTTTGCAGGGGATGTACTCGCAGGAATTGAATACCTCAAAAGCCGAGAGGAAATAGATTCGAACCGGATTGGGCTGATAGGACACAGTGAAGGAGGTATAATTGCACCTCTTGTAGCAGTGCAGTCTTCAGATGTTGAATTCATTGTGTTAATGGCAGGTACTGGCCTTCCCGGAGAAGATATTATGTACTTACAGAGTGATCTGATTGCCAGGGCAGAAGGAGCAAGCAATGAGACTATCGCCAAGAATGAAGCTCTTATGAAAAGTATGTTCTCCACAATAAAGGAGGAACAAAATAATATAATCGCAGGGGAAAAACTTCGCAAGCTTCTAACAGATAAGATATCAAACATGAGCGAGGCAGAAAAACAGTATTCAGGCTACTCTGAAGCTAACCTCGATGCTCAAATCCAGCCGTTGTTATCTCCATGGATGCGCTTTTTCCTTACATATGACCCCAGACCGACATTAACGAAAGTCAAATGTCCCGTACTTGCGATAAATGGTGAAAAAGACCTCCAGGTTCCGCCTGAAGAGAACCTCCGTGCTATCGAAGAAGCTCTAAAAGCAGGAGGCAATGAGAACTATACAGTAAAAGAACTGCCAGGACTCAATCATTTATTCCAGACTTCTCAAACCGGATCTCCAACTGAGTACGCAAAGATTGAAGAGACAATCTCTCCGGTCGCTTTGGAAATTATAGGGAACTGGATTTCGGAGCATACACAGGAAAAGGAAAAGTAAGCTGGTGAGTGTTCAGGAGGAGATAAAAGTATTGTCATATGGGGTGTACAGACCCATTTTTCCTTATCACTTTTCTCCTCTTTTATTACGCTCGATCACATTTATTCTTGTCTATATGCTGCTCTGAGGGATTTTAATATCGTCAGGGTGCAACTTGAACCATTTACGCTGGCATCTTCATACTCACAGGTTGCTTTCAGAATTATCGTTCAGGTTGAACTTTGCACTATTTCGTGGAAAATCGGAGGATGTTGTGATCAAAAAAACTGCACTGATGGCTCTGAAAAATCCAGCTGTAATAGATGATTCCTTTGAAAGTGTCTTACCGTGCAAGACGTTCAAGCTTAATACAAAGTAGGAAAAATCAGATTGAGAATTTCGAACCCCATTATCTTGAAAATCCCTATATTTCCAGACATAGGATTACAATTTATCGAAATTCTCTTTAATTTCTTTTTTAGTCTGTGGGGCATTTAGTCTCTTCTTTTTCAGAATCTCAAAACCGCACCTTCCAGATACCCAAGAAGTAGGCGTTCAGCCTCGATGAGTCACAGGAACTCGCGATACCAGCACCTTATCTATTCGATTACCATCCATATCCACAACCTCGTACCGCAGTCCCCCTAACACGATATGGTCTCCGGTTGCCGGTATTCGCTGGAAAATAAAAATGATCAGCCCGGCAATGGTCCGGTAATATCCCAGTCCCTCCTCTGGAAAGAAATCTACAGGCAAGATATCCTTAAGCTTTTCAATAGGTGCATCCCCATCGATCAACCAGGAACCGTCTTCCCGAACAGTAACTTGTGACTCTACAGGCTCGCCAAAGGAACGGACTTCACCCACAATTGCTTCAAGGATGTCATGCAGCGTGATCACGCCCTGAATGCTTCCGTATTCATCAGTGATAAGAGCAATATGCACTCCGGTCTCTTTAAATAATTCGAGAAGCTTCAGGACCGAAACACTTTCAGGTATAAAGAGTGGTTTTGTGACCGATGCTCCGATATCAACGATACCGTTTTCAAGAAACGTTGCCAGGACACTTTTAACGGATACTACGCCGACAATATTATCCAGTTTCCCCCTGTATGCTGGAAAATTTGATCGGCCACTTTCGCTCATCTTCCGCAGGTTTTCATCGACGGGATCCTCCAGGTCGATCGCAATGAGATCAGTACGATGCGTCATCAGGGAATCAACGCGGCGGTCACCGATCTCAAGTACGCCTTCTATCATGTTCAGTTCGGCTTTCTCAAACACTCCAGCTTTGGTTCCTTCCTCAAACATAATCTTAATTTCCTCTTCTGTTACCGAAGGTTCAGTAGTCTTCCTGACTCTCATAAGCCTGAGCACAGCTTCGGTAGAACTGCTGAGAATTATCACAAACGGCTTTGCGATGACAGATAGATATAACATAGGTTTTGCAACGCTAGAGGCAATTGATTCCGCATTATTGAGTGCAAGCCTTTTTGGGACAAGTTCTCCAAAAATTAAGGTCAGGTAGGTGATCACAAGTACTACAAAAGTGATGCTGAGCGCATCACCGTATGGAGCCAGAGCAGGGAATTTCCCAAGGTAAGCTGCGAGTCCTTTTGCTATTGTGGCTCCTCCAAAAGCACCTGCAAAGATCCCCACAAGAGTAATTCCTACCTGGATTGTTGAGAGAAATGGAGTGGGTTCATTTGCTAGCATAAGTGCAGTTTCTGCCCGTTTATCTCCTTCCTCCGCCCTTTGTCTGAGGCGGGTTTTTTTGGCAGAAATAATGGCAAATTCTGACATGGCGAACAGGCCATTGAATGCGATCAAAACAAGGATAATTATAATTTCAAGTAAATGTGACATTTTGGAGATATTGGGCGGATTATAACTTAAAGCTACTTATAGTCCACGTGTAAATTTGTGAATTTACAATTTCATAATTTTATAAACTGGTTTTCTTCTTTATCTTCTCACCATTTCAGGCAAAAACCGCATGGTTAGAGCTCTGAATCAGCAGGTTTTGAAATATTGCCTGGAAGACAATCTTACTTCAAAAAATTCTTCCTGGCATGTTCTCATTGATTGCCTTTACCCTCCTGACGAGGGCAGGATGTGTTGAGAGCAAGTTTGTTGACCAGATCCAGAACCCTTCAGGAGTCCTTGCTGTTTCCAGGTATTCCTCGTAATTTACATCCCTGTAAAGGTGTTCACCTGCGGAGAGAACTATAAGTCCTTTTTTTCCGGAAGGGGCAAGCCGGATTGCAATCCTGTCTGAAGTATATTCCCTTGCTCTGCTCAGGGCTGTCCATAAAAGATTCTTGAGGACAGGAACAAAGGCAATCGGAAAGATTGAAAGGTTATAGAGCAGGGTCACATGACCTGCCTTTATGTGAGCCATTTCGTGGGCAACTATGAATTCCAGAGAATCAAAATCTCCTTCCATGTATGCGACCTCAACTACATCCGCATAAAAAACTACGTAATTTCTCCTGAAATACAGTCGGGTAGCAAAAGCGTTTATCAGCCCACCTTCCTGGATCAAAAAGGCATCAGGAACTTCATTAAGGTTCAACTCAGAGGAAAGGCGTTTTATGATTTCATAGAGTTCGGGAAACTGTTTTTCTGAGAGCTTGATCGCGTTTGCCATCATCCCCCCGTAGGTTTGCCCGGAAACGAATGAGAGAAAAGCAATCGCTATCGGAACTACCAGTACATACTCGACCCCCAGTTCTTCAGGATACAAAATCGGAATCGTCATCAACGTGATATAAATAAAAATGCTGACTAACAAACAAATAATAAAAAGAGGTATTTCAGCAGGATGCCTGAGATTTTTTATTTCACTATCCAGCAAGTTATTTGTCCCCCCATATATCTGAAAACTTGAAAATATGTTTCAATAATCCCGGTAAATATCACAGTACATTTTAATTTTTTAGCCAAAGATTCTAATATACCTTAGACTTCCGACAATATACATTTTACTCTCGTTCATGTGGAAGTCTCCCCCAGGGAAAAGTAAGGCAGTTTATCTAATTTCAGGACAATTTAGGTTTTGAGCAAGATGCAAGTCGGTATTTAGAGCTTTTGGGTAATATATCAAATTTTAAAAATAAGATTTTTTTGAGGTTGAAACATTGGTATATGATAGCGTATAAAAAAAGCAACCCTTAGAGCGTGTCTTAAAATTATTCTTATCCTCTTCAATTCTTTATATTAGCCATTCTTTTAATCATTATTCTGATCATGCCTGCATATATTAATGTTTGATTTGATTCTGTTAATCCTTCATAGTCTTTACTTTACCGTCGATATCTACTCAGCCATCCAAATGTACGCTCCACCACCCATCTATGAGGAAGTATTTTAAAACCTTTGATATCATCGCTACGCTTAACTATTTCCAGTACCCACTACAAACTACTTTGACCCAATCAACCAGTTTACCAGAATAAGCAGCATCAACCCAAACAAGCTGTAATCGAGGGAATATCCCCTTAACTTGTTCCAGAACAAGTTTAGCTCCATCTCGATCCTGGATATCTGCTGTATAAACTACAACTATCAACAGTAGCCCTATTGTATCCACCAGAATGTGACGCTTTTTCCCATTAACTTTCTTGGCGGCATCATAGCCGCCTACTCCTGGAGTTTCTGTGGTTTCAACTGACTAGTGCATCGATTCCAAAGTATGTCCACAAGCCTAGCTTTTGAATAGATCTATAGACCAACGAATTTCCCGCTAAAACAAGGGATTTATTTTGGAATCGATGCACTAGCTATCTAAAACTGCTGCACTAGGCTCTGGTTTTCTACCATTTGCAATTCTAAGTTTAGTCCTAAGTGCAGCGTTTATGCGTTCCCAAAGTCCTTCTAGACGCCAAAGACGGAAATAGTGGTAGACAGTTTTCCACTGCGGAAATTCGTGGGGTAACGTTCGCCATGAACAACCAGAACGTAATAAATAGAAGATGGCATTCAAGATTTCTCGATACGAATGAACGCGTTTTCGACCGCGATTACTTTGGAGATTAGGAATTTGAGGCTTAATTATTTCCCATTTTTTATCAGATAAATCACTGGGATAAGGAAGTCTTATAAATCGTTTTGACATTGACGAACAATCAAAGTACAAGGATTATTTAATTTTAAGACAGCCTCTAAGATCAAAGACTAGTTGAATAAATGTTCGAAGAAAAGAATCTGTATAAATACTGCGAGCTAAACCTGTAAATTTAAGTTAAAAACAACAAGTTTGGGTTTAACGATTCAGAACATGTAAGAGATGAAATTGAATTCGTTATATAGCACTTCTTTTGGCATCGGTTAACGAATTTTATGCACAACTTCGAATACTATGTATAGCGATTTTCCAACATAATTCCTTTATATATGGCATAAAAAATAACACTTTTTGATGTTTTAAACCTTAACCGAATCCAAATGTATAGCACTTAAATTATATTTCTAATTTAAGATTAATATTTTATACATCGGTTTACATTAATATAGATAGTGCTAGAGTAAAAAAGATGTCATCCACAGACTGAGAATGTGAGAGAATGGTGCTGATAACAGAGCTTGGTTGTACAGGTATAGGCTTAATTTGGGGGTGGTGGATGGGTAACTTAACTGGTCGTATTACTCGTCCAATGCTCGATGTGCTAGTAATAGGTATAGCCTCATTTCTATTAGCTATCAATGTATTCATTCTTGCTGGCTGGTTGGCTTTGTCATTTTTCTTGGGTGCAGGTGGATTGGCTTTGATTCTTCACATTGAATGGAGGAAGGAACTGATTAATCGCTTTGGATCGCCCAGATTCTAGCTTAAAAGGAGGGTTCATTGTGGTAGAATCGACAACAATTCAGTTGGTAGGTGCTTTCTTTTTTGGTACAATCATCGGATGGTATGTTTACTTTATAAACCGATATCGGAAAGCAGATGTTCAGATCAGTGACCTAATGTCATTGATCGCTGTTATAGGCGCAGGTACTATTCTGACTTTATTCCCTGCAAGTACAGATCTATTTGGTGCTTATGGTATTGGCCTTGCCGCCGGCTTCTTTTCTTACTTTTCAGCGCTGGTTTATATGGTTCATAAGTCGCAAAATTTTGATGTAGACTGGTTCTTAGATGGGCGGCGCAAGAAACCAAAAGATGATGAAGTAATTCCGCCTGGTACCGCCGAGACTGTAAGGCCAATGGTAGATTGAGACAGAAGCATTAATTAAAGTTTCGCTGGCGCAAACATACGCTATTTCTTGCAGTGAGGTGCGCCAGAACAACTTGATTTCAGCCCAAACGATATATTACCAGAGGGTCTGATTTTGACCTTTGTCAGGAAATAACCGGTTCATTATTTCCCTGTGCAGGTAATAACATACTGGCCAATCTGGCCGTTCATAAAATACTGCTTTTTTATAAAAAATTGGGTTGTTTATTATTGACGATAATTCCCATGCGGAATGACCGGGCTTGTATAGTTCGTTTATTATATCTAATGATACATTATAAAATCTTTGATATGCAATTGAAGCAGCTGTACTGTTTATATTAAAATTATTTTCTGCTTCATAGTATGTTAAAACGAATTCGGGATTTTTAAATGCAGTTTCTACAACAACATCCTTCATCAAGCCTTGAAAATTAACATTTATAGCATCGCTCATTTTCATTGCAACTTTTAGAAATTGTAAAAACAAATGCCTGTTTTCTGGGAAATCAAAATAAAAGCCAGCCTGACCAACAAAATGTGTGTAATAAATGACTTTTTTATTGTACTTTTTAGAAAAGGTATTTGTAAAATCTATTAAATAATCTGTACTCCCAAAAGCAATTTCAATCGTTCTATTTTTATATATTTTATGCCAAATTTCAGGTAAAACATTATAGTAATATTCATGCAGTAATCTCTTATCCTTCTTTCTAAATAATTCATCGACTAAAAAGAAATCATCTTCATCCTGTTCATATTTTTCTATTAATACTTTAAGTTCTTCGCACGGGTTTCTTGGCCTCTGGCTCAACTCCCCATTTTGATCAATATAATTAACCGGGTCATTCCCTACATAAGTATAAGGTGAAGGGTACTGCCCTGCAGGGTCAGTTTGATAAAATCGTCCCATATCTGGATCATACATCCGAGCCCGGTAATTATACAGGCCGCTTTCAGTATCATACTCCTGGCCAGTATAAAGATACTGTGCCGAACTGACATCCTGTCTGCGCATCATCTGACCAGATGGAGCATAATCGAATAAGTTAATGATGTTTTTACTCTCATCCATTAACAATCGTGTTGAACCGAGATGATCTTTCAATGGATAATATAATTTTCCATCATCTAGATAGGCCAGCATTCCGTTCAGGCCATACAGGTAACAGACTGTTTTTTCCGTTCCGTTTATTTTTGTTTTTTCTACTAATGGGTATGAACTCAATCCATGGAGGTAAAGCTTTTCCAGAAACACTGTTGAGCCGTCGCTGTTCTGGTATTTTTCATAGACACGCTGGTTGTTTTCCCCGTAATTAAAGAGAAGCTTGCTGCCCTGGGCATCTGTCATATGTACCTCTGTGGCAAGGTTTATCACAGGGTCGTAGGTAATAGCGCTGATATTTTTCGCAGGGGATGAGACTATAGCTCCATTCTGGTTGTACGTATAACTGCTGCACTTAGCACTTCCACTCAGGATAATATCATCTATTAAAAATGAGGGGCCTGCACCTACGTCATCCGGATTTCTTTTATAATTGCGCAGTTCCAGTTCAATGTACCCCACAGGTTCCTTTATACCCGCGAGTAGAGTTTTCATATCCACCTGTACATTGTTTTGTGTCCATGCATCAGCTTGGTTTATCAAACCAATCTTCTTTTCAATTACGTTTCCTGATGCAGTTCCAATGACTAAAAACCAGGCCGCATCGCCAATGCCTTCACTGAAATCTGCGTCTGTCTTTATCCAGTAACTCAGGATATATGTAGCTCCGGGATTAAGGTATGATTGAAATTTCAGGTATTCATAGTGTGCCAGGCTCCCTCCGGCAAGTTTGAGAGACTGCGTACTACTATGGCAATCCGCTGTTTCTATACCACTTGCACTGGGACCATTGTTGTTGTTTCCCCAGATCCAATTCCCTGAACTCATGGTGCCGGGTGTTACACCTTCAAAATCTATTCCTGTATTTACCGTGCTGGTAATATCACGTACCTGGTTATTGATACGTTTTTGCTCGCTCAGTACATAGTTATATTGTTTAAGGGTAATTCCTAGCTTTGACCTGATTATATTCCCATTATCATCATAGGGTGTATCGCAGGGATTAAGGCTCCAGGCGTCCTTTAAAGAATTCACTCCCGCTGTCAAACGGTTGAAGGAATCATATTGGTATAGAGTAGTATATGGTTCAGGCACAGGTGAGTTTTTTGGCTTATACAAAAATCCGGTCTTTGCTATTGCTCCATTATAATATTTTGTTCCATCGTATCCTCCATCCGTGAAATAATCAAGGACTTCATTGAAATAATCATTATCTATTGATGCGAGATATCCCGCATCATTGTACGAATATCCCCTGGTTATAGAATTGTTCACACCAGGCTCAGTACCCAAATTTATTTTTTCACTTATTAGTCTACCGTAAAAATCATACTGATATAAGGCATAACACTCTTCAATTCGCTTAGGCGGATTCGATGGGTCAACAATTCCTGTGCCGTCAAAAGACTTACCAACCGAGGCTATGCGCCCCATCCTGTCATAGGTATATTCCACCTCGATTGATTTGCCATTAGAATTCTTTACAGGATATGTAATTGTCTTGAGTTGATCTTGGTTGTTAAACTTATAAATAAAATCATTTGACGTACTTTCATATCCATTAATGGTATGGGAGCTTTTTGTAATATTTCCATAGACATTGTGTTGATATTTTGTTATATCAGGCTGTGCGCTACTGTTGACCTGTATCCTAGTTACTTTTCCCAGCATATACTGTGCATCGTCGCTGTCTATATCGAGGTCATAGTCTTTTTTTGCTTTCCAATTCCCTGCCACATAATTCGGATCAGTGCTCTTTGAAGCATCGGTTATTGGGAAATCCTGGACATTTACTTTCTGCTGAAGTTTTTCCTGGCCGCTCCATGGATAGTTCGCATCCTGAATATACCCTGTTTCTATCACCCTGCCTAAGCTATCATACTTGTAATACACTATCCGCTGTGGAGTCTGGGACTGACCTTCAGCATCCTGAGTAAAGCGGAGCCTGTTGGCGTTATCATACATATAAGTCATGTTTCCCCTGTCAAGGGTGGTCTTTTTCTTTAACAGACCATCAAACGTATATTCAAGGCTTTCTTTCCAGATCGTGGCATCAGAGCCCGCAGGAGGGTTATAGTAATTGGGCTGGAACATTGTTGTTTTATTTTCAAACAGGTTATAATCATAGCCCTGAGTTATATATGGGCCTCCGCTTTTCCCAGTGAGTGTTTTAATAATTCTCCCCTGCATATCACGTATTGTTACTTTTTCTGTTGTTATAGCTGTGCCACTCTTTGTAAGGGCCTGTATGTGCGATATTTTCTTTACAAAATACTTATTGTCATTATTACCATTGACATTATCCGCACCAAATGCGCTTGGAGATGCACAGGTGTAATTCTGTATCGTGACTGTAAAATAATCAATCGTATCAGAATTCCTGTGGGGCAATACAACACCGGTAAGCCTGTTCAAAGGTGATGCTTCATACTTGTTAGTTCTGTAATTCTTTATAGGGGTATCGAGGTATTCCTGTTGTGTAAGTTTCTTCCCATTCGTGTTAAAAAGATAGGTGTTCTGGTTTCCTTGAAGCAATTGAGGTGCCAGGTCATTGTCATCTGCTGCTTCTGCCAGGGGAGCAGCAATCATTAGCTGCGCAGTAGAAGGGTTCCTGCTGTACTGTATACGTCCCAGGTTGTCATAAAAAACTCCTTCATTGATGACACTATATTGATTCTGGAATGACCCTTCAACCTCTTTCCCCTCAAGAGTGATAGTCTGTATTGCATCACCAAAACCATCTCTGAAAGTTACTGAAAGCTGCGGTTCCTGCAGCAGCACTACTTCATCAAATGCTCCGGGTTTAGTTAAGCAAAGGGTTAATTTTCCGTAATTTGCAGGTACCGGACTGGGATATTGGTATTTATAATTGAAAAGTTCTACCCCATCTGCGAAAAACATGACAAAGCCGTCTACAACTAGATATAACCACTCTTCTTTGAACTCGACTCCGTTATTGACAGCTATCTCAACTAGTGTGTCGTCCGCATTCTTTTGTACTAGCTTCCACTCTTTTGTCGATTCCTCCCACTGCACGAAATAGTATCCATTCCCTATCGCCACATCAGGGAAGGGGGTCATATTCCGTATAACCTTTACACGTGCTGCAAAGTTAGTATACGCTACCTTAGATCTAGCTTCACACCCAAATGGACCTAATGGACCAGTAACGGTTTCGTTGTAAGTTAATTCACCATTGACTATTGGCCATTCGATGTCGTTAATAAACTCCCAGTCACTGTGGTTATTATTATGAAAGTCGAAAAAGAAACTGTCGCAGGAACTGCCCAGTTGCATAGTACTGTTGGGAAAGTTGGAGTTGAACTCGTCTCTGGGAGGAAACAATGTCCTTGAATATGTACCTATAGTTAAAGAAGTGAATCTTTCCAGAGGGCCGTATTTTGCTACAGGTATATTGAAGCAGTTATACACATTTTGTACTGCCTGGGTATTGTTATCCAGGCTAGCCACTGTTTTATAATCTGACACATCATACACTGTTGCTGAAAACAAAGCTTCAACAGGTGAAAACCTGAGATTGTCCACGAAGCAATATTTCGTTGTATTCTGGTTGTATCCAAATATTTTAAAATATAATGTCGTATCAGCAGGTAAAATATTATCCTTTTTTATCTTCATAAGATCGATTACTTTTGAAAAATAATTCCATTTCCGTTTTTGCTCTCCTAACAGGTCAATGACAAGGGGGTTCCCAACCACCGTGCCATCTGCTGCCTTGAAAAAGGAAATCTCAAACTGCGCTTTCCCTCTATTCGGGTCAAAGTCATTTTCCACCCTTGCCCAAAGAGCGAATATGTATTTTTTATCCTGCTGCATGGGCTGGATAATTCTATAGCATCCTACCTTCTCACCATTTCCCGGATTTAGTTTAAGGCACCTGCTTCCTGTATGGTAATCAATGTTTGTGATTTTATCTTTGAGTGATATACCCGTTTTACTCCATTTCCAGCTTTCCAGGTTTTCATACAGTTCAAATCCAAGATAAGTGAACTCATCATGGGACGCAGCACCATTTATTACACTGGCAATTGTTCTGCACTCGTCTGCTGTATAAACAAAGGTGGTGCTTCTGTTCTCCACGTTTGCCTGTTCAAGGATCTGGCCACTTGGGCTTCGGGAGATTACGGTGTTTTCTTTCAACCAGTCGGTCTCTGGTTCGGGATCATCTACTTGCCAGCTATTAAATTCTGGAGGCTTTGCATTTAAGGCGCGGTACGATTTAAAAGGCGCCCACTGACCCAGACCATGTTCCCAGTCTTCACGCCACGTGTTTATTGTTATCCCTTTTGTTGTTTCCTCGCCTGTTCCGACCTGCTTCATTTTTTGCCAGGTTCTGACAACTGGTGTGAGCATATTCATGCTCCGACTATGGTCGTATATTTCCCACCAGTAGGTAAATTGCTGTATATACTGTTGCTGTATGTCGTTTGAATCATAATTCTCATCAATGATCTGCACAATTAGCCCGGTATCTGGTGAAAAATCCGTGAGTTTATTTTTACTTACACCGTCCATTGTGTTCTTTTCCCTTCTCTGCCTCGCGTAAAATCCCTTACTTCTTTTACCAAGGGGAGTTTCATTTATCCACCAGAACTGAGTTCCTGAAGCAACAGTGTCAGGTGGCACAGAATCCATGCGCAAAATGTTTGATTTATATCCTGCTCCCTCTATAACGCTATAATAATCCGTAGCATTAGTTGTACTGTCAACAGGATATGGCAATGAGGGTGCCTCAGAGGGAGTCAGGCCATTAAAAAAATATACTTCCGTATACCCATCTGTTGCCTCTGCGATGCTGGTCGTACCCGGTATTATTGTTGCTTTATTGAACCTGGGAATATACCCTCCCGCATCAATTGTTGCGCTTGCCGCGTCATATACAAAACCTGTTACCTGTTTATTATAACCATTATTGGCTGTTATGCTTTTTACCGCATACACAGTCTGTTTATCTCTGCATTTCTCAGTGACTACACGTCGCAGAGTCATGCTTCCTGATGCTTCATCATATGTTCCGGTATACGACACAAAGGCATTGGTTCCTAGAAGGAGAACTCCGGCATCTGTGTAAATTTTTTCTCCTGCTAGGACAGAGGGCGGATTAACAACTGTGCCGTTCTTTAAAGGGTATACCACTGTCTTTAAATTAGCTGTTCCAGTCTGTACTTGGTATGCCAAGTAACGGGATTGTTCCACATTCACAGTGGGGATATCCTGGTCTATGAGGGTGTCGGGGAAGGTAAAAGTCTCTTTCAAGGTGTAATCAGGCTGCTCGTAATATATCTTGTTGCAGTAGATTACATAATTACTCCCATGGTCCTTTGTCACCGCTACCTTGCAAGCCATTCCCATCGTAGCCTGCTGGGTATGCATATTGTTAGATACTTCCCATTTTTCACTATCCACATTATATTTTACAAGGTCATATGTGTAAGGTAATGATGTACTGGTTGTTTTTATTATACGTGCAACTTCATCATAACCTATATCAAGGGACATTACCTGTACCTGGCCTGGATAGCTTATACCACTTAGATCACAGTATATCCATTCCTGTCCGTTAAAACGATACATCTTCTGCCCAATACCTACAAGGCTCCCTTTCACTCTCATGTCAATAATTGCCTGGCCATCGGAGTAAACCTGCTGGCAGAAAGTGTGTGCTTGCATATTACTAAATGCTTCATCCCACATGAAAGCCGTGTACTGTACAGTGCTCACCCCTCCATTTTGCGAAACAAGCTGTACAGTTCCAAAGGTATCTTCCGCTATCAAGGTTATTCCTGTTATATCCGAGAGATCAATACTTTCAGTAAACGAGTTTGACTGCCATATCCGTGTTACGTCAAGAGAATAGAGGAATAAACTCATGCTTTTGCCGCTATCCGGGCAGCATCCCGCCACTAGGAAATTATTCTTTGCTGCCAATGAATAGAGTGCCTTGCTCCCTCCATCTAATGGAACTGGTGTTTCACTTGTCCATCCTGCAGCTGTAAAGGTATAAAGGTTTAATACTCCGCTACTTGTTCCGATAAGTGTACAAAATTGAGTTCCTGCTGTGAGTGTAATCTTTTCATCTCCATATCCTGGAGAATAATATGGAACTATCGCAGCTCCAGATTCGACTGCGGGCTGTATCCATTCCCCCAACCTGGCTCTGTTTTGATAAAAAGGGTACACTCTTGAGCCTGTATACAAAACAAAAAGTTCCTCGTTCGTGGCAACCTTGATGCTGTCATATGCAGCAGCGCTGGAGAGAGGGATATCAGTGTACTCCGATTTCAGCCAGCGTCCATCCCAGGTATAGGTTTGCAGTGCAATTGTAGTGTTGTTCCCAAGCCAGGTTACTGCTGCATAACCACTTTCAAAATACCATCTTGGTTTACTGTAGGTAGTGCCGCTAGCAACAGGTGGGGTAATTGACAGGTTGCGGCTTGAACGCTCTATCTCAAGACCCTGGTACTGGTAAGTTATAGTTCCGCCTTCAAGCAGCATCACTTCCTTTAATGCTCCATATAAAGCTCCTGTTGCCTGATTATATATGGTAGTGCTGTTCCCTCCGTCTGTGCTTTCCTGGCCAAAGTAGGCAAAAATTGTGGAAGGCAGCGATTTGTTGTTTTTATTGATACCCTCTATCATGTCTGTTATTGAAGTCAATAGCCTTTTTTTTAAAGCACCGTTACCGATAAATCCATATTTGAATTGGTGAGTAACCAGAACTGCTCCGTCTTGTGAGATTTCTTTAACAGAGTCAAGGTACTTTGTTTCATACCTATCCTGGTACGCATTGGGCGAAGGAGGATTTATATTCGCTTCCTGATACTCGTCCTGGTCTTTATAATTATAATCGAGTTTTATTACTTCGTCATTTACACCTGTTATGCTTTCCAGGTAACTGGCCTGGGTATAAAAACATCCTTGGGCTGTACCCGTTGACTGCATTTCCTGTTGATACGAATAAAGTATTGTGTCATTAAACCTGTTGCTTATGGAGTTCAGGTTCCAGACAACTGCTATACTTTCCTGGACATCGTTTGAGCTACTGGCACCTAACCAGTTCCGGTATTTCACGCCCCACTGTACTGCGTTTCTTCTGCAATTAATATCGCCGTATGCAAAGGTATCTCCGTTTTCCTTTATAATTGTCCATTTTTCCTGTTGAGGATAATAAAGTATCTTCCAGAACTGGAAGGCTATTGTTTTATATTCGAGAGATTGGTCTGGGTTTTTCCCCACGCACACCAGTTCATTCAAAGTCCCATCTGTATATATATAGTATGACCTGCTCGACAAGGCAGAGCTTCCGTGCAGATCGACGAATATATAATCAGTCAAAAGGTTCCATCCCAGACCAAGAGAACCGGTGGGCGTTTCCAGGTTCCAGGTAGTCGCATTATAGCATGCCTGGCTGTGGTAATTTATCTGCAAGGATAGTTCCAGGCCATTGCGCCCTTTTCTCTCTGCTATGACAACGGGGAATGATACCTGGCCGCTGTATATATCCACCTTATCATCATACTGACCGGTTCTCATGAAAACCTACCTCGTTCCTTGATTTAATTTTTTACTCATGCCGAATGAGGATGCAATAATAATTCTAATTCAACTTCCATATCTTCCATATATCTGATGCTACCGAATAAGCTTCTTATATTGCTTGTAAATCTTGCAAACCAGCTAGATGTAGTAGTTACCCCTGAAGTGCTTATTCCTGTACCAACACCAGTACCTATGCTCCCCCCAATAGTCCCTCCTATTACAGCGCCCACTGGACCGGCAATAACACCACCAACTACACCGCCTATGGCTCCACCGACAGCGCCGCCGCCTATGGCTCCTGAACCACCGACAATTAATCCAATTGAGACTACAAGACCAATCCCTAATCCCACAGCTAATCCAATTGCAACGTCTTTCCAGAATAATCCCAGGGGGTCAATCATGGAGACAGGGTTTCCCCGTACGAAGGCATAGCGGTTTAGTGACTGTGGGCGGAACATGCTTCCGGGAATAAAGTCTTTCTGCAAAAAACGACCCAGGTGCGGAGCATAAGACCTCGCACGCATATACTGGAGCCCATTCCCGTCATTAAACACGCCGTAAATTCCGTTATACAAAAATGGGTTGAAACTGTTCCCCTGGGAGTTGCTTAAATTTCCCCAGATATCACAAGCATAACGGTCTGTTATGCTTCCACTTTCATCTGTCAGGGCGACCACACTTCCCCGCGTGTCGAATGCATAGATACGGTATGTCCCGTCACTTCCCTCCTGGCTTACGAGACCATTGCCATACACGTAGCGATAAAGTATATCTCCCTCTTCATTCCGTATTTCCAGCAACCGGTCAAGGAAATCGAGAAGTGACTCAGGCTTTTGAACCATTGCCAGAGTACCTGTGAAGTTATCTTCAGCAAAGATATTGAAAAAAATACCATTATTCTCAGGTAAGTTCACTAAGGGTGATGAAAAACCGTTGATATCATAAACAAATTTTCTTGTAATGCCATTGACTGTCGTTGACGACCTGAGACCGTCTTCATCATAGGCATAGGAATCATTGTTAATTGTGCGTATCCTGTTGTACCAGTCATAGGTGACTGTTGCCATATCCTGCGCAGAGGGCAATGTGACAAGATTGCCGTCATCGTCATAGTTTAACTGTTGACCGTTATAGGAAATGATCTGGTTGCCAGCATTATATGTCGCACTGAATTGTTGAGATATAGATCCGGGGCTTATAGGGTTGATGGACTGGCATGTTTTTTTATTCCCCAGTGCATCAAGGGTATACTGTGTACTGGCAATAATAATATCATCTTTTTTATGAGCTATGCCAGTCAACCTTCCGCCTGCATCAAATGTAAGCGTGGCAATGCAGAAATTGGGATAATTAATCTGCTGCACATGGCCAATCGGATCATACTGATAAAGCGTTGCCCTGTTATTCCAGTCTGTGACGCTTGACATCCTTCCAAGGTTATCATAAGCATAGCGCACCTGTTTACTATCTGAATATGTGAGCAGGTCAACATTGTCATCGGGCGTGAAATGGTATAAAATTTTTCTGTTTTCACTGTCTTCCCTGCCGGTCATGCGGTTCCAGGTGTCAAAGGTTCTTTTTATTCTGCTAATATTGTTCAGCAATGTTTCAACACAGTTGCCATTGCCGTCCAGTTTATGGGTAATTGTTCCCTCTGAATCAGGAAGGAGCAGCCCCGTAAACCTTCCTGCTGCATCATAATTATATGTCAATACCTGGTAGCGGCCATTTGTGTAAGTATGTATGTTTCCCCAGGGTGTGTATGCCCTACAGGTTACTTTATTTAAAGGATCAGTTTCTTTGAGCAGCTGGTTAAGTCCGTTAAACTCAAGTGTGGTTACACTTTTATCATCGCCTGGCCTTCCCTTACTTAAAAGCATGTGTTTTGTTGCACTGTCATACCTGTAGGTATACTTTGTAAAAACAAAACTTTCCTCTTTATCTTCTCCAGTAGAAATTATTCTTCCCAGAGCATCATACTGATACCTTAGTTCATTCCATAGACTATCCTTACCTTCCTTGATAGAGATAACTCTTCCAAGAGCGTCCTTAACAGAAATTTTTTGAATTCCCAGGCTATCAGTTTCTGTTACGACCTCTTGTTTTGTGGAGGTCACTGCATCATTTTGCACTGTATAGGCAATAGAAGTCGCATTTCCAGCTTCATTTTCTACATAGATCAAACGTCCGGCAGCATCAAATTTTTTAACTATTGTGTATCCAGTTGCCTGGCCATCCAGCACAGGGAGCGTACACGTCACTACCCTGTTAAATATCCCTTTCGTTGACGATTCTTCCTTCCCATAACTCAAGGTTGTCTGCTGGTTGCTTCTGCTTTTTACGGCTATTAAACGACCTGCAAAGTCATAGGTTCGCTCTTCTGTACATGGCATTTCGCTCTGACCTGCTAATGGATAAGTGACAACCTCCTTTGTCGCGTAAGTATTGTTGGGAAGATAATTCTGTTCATAGGTTTTTGTGTACAGGTTCCCGTTTGCATCGGTGAACTGTAATAATTGGTTAAATTCATCGTACTGGTACTGCTGTATAACATCTTTTGAATATATTATCTGCTGGAGATGATCGCTTTTATCAAACTGGTAGGTTGTTTCCCGTTCAAGATCGCCTAGCGCAGGGTACATAATCTTCTTCAGAAGATCATTAGGGTCATACTGGCAGTTCATGATATTCCCTACCGCATCGCTTTCACTGCTGAGATTACCAACAGGGTCATAAGAGAAATTTGTTGTAAATGCCTCGTTTTCAGGCTGGTTGGCAAACATCACTGCTCTTTTTTTGCACCTGCCGTCAGCATAGTATTCACACTTGATTTTTTGCAAGGTGTTGCCGCTTGCATCTATGATTGTGTCAAGAAGAACCCTGCCAAGTGAATCATTTTCAAATGTTCTTTTATCTCCCAGAGGATTGCCAACCTCGGTCAGGTAACCATTTGCGTACTTAAATGTGAAGGTATTTTCGGCAACATCAGTTATAGAACTAATTAGCCCCTCCTGACCAGAATTATCTTTATTATGATATTCGATACGCATCTCCCTTTGCAGGGGATCAGTAATTTTTTTTAATAGGTTGCCGTCATAATTGTAGAAAGTAGTATTTCCTAGGATGTCTACTTCTTTTACAAGGTTATTATTGCTATCATAAAAATAGGTGCTTACCTGTCCCAAAGCATCATGAATGGTAAGTACATTGTTGTTATCATCATACGTATAGATGGTTTTATTCCCTTTGCTGCTATTGTATTCAGACTCCAGCCCTTCATATATCGTCTCGCTTAACAGGTTACTGAAAGCATCATATATTTGTGACACTTTTCGTATTTTTCCATTGCCAAGCTGAGCTGTAACATCTTTTAAATTATTGCTAGTCCTGTAACTTTTATACCGGGCTGTGCAACCTGATCTGTCTTCATAATCAGCAACGACCATATCGAGATTATTTTCTTTTATTGCTGTATAATTGACTTTAATGCCGTAATTTGTCCCTGGAGAGACTGCTTTCGCGTCCTTCTGAGAAATGACTCTGTTATTTCCGTCATACACATTCTGGATAAAAGTATGACCGTTTTCATCTGTTATGTTTTTTATAAGGGACTTATCATAATACTCAAATGTCCGTTTGTTTCCCATAACGTTAGTTACTGAAACCAGGTTATTATTCTGGAATTCATAACTAATGGTTCGCATCGCGTTATCCGAAACAGTTTTGATAAATCCGCTTGAGTTGTAATCCAGCGCAAGGTAATGAGCTGCATCGAGTTGTATCTTTCTAAGCTGGGTTCCTTCATACTCCAGGGAAACTGTGTTCCCCACAGGAGATATTATGGATGTCAGCCTGCCATCAGACGAAAAACGATAAGAATATTGGTTTTTTACTGAGAGGGAGAAAACGTGGTCTGAACCAAAAAACAGGTTGTATCCCCTTCGGGCATTCAAAGGGGGATAATTTCCAGTTATTGAATTAGGCACTATATATTTATCCACACTGTCATCACCCCATATAACGTAAAGCTGTTTTTTGTCAGGTGTAAGTGCAATCCTGGTATTATATGAGTGGTTCCACCTATTCCCCAGAGGTTTGCCATCATAATAACTGCTTTCATCAGGAAGTGGTACATCAGTCTGGTAAAAGGCAATAAACTGCAGGGGTTCTATACACATCACATCCAGGTCACAATGGGAATAAGCATAACTTCCTGTAACCAGGTTAATTGGATCACCTCCATGAGGTGGTTTTGGCTCAGGAGGTTTTGGGGCTTCAATCTTTAACTTCTGGCTCTTTTCAACCATGGTGCTGGTTTCCGAGCCTTTTATAGTTACTATCTGCACTTTTACATCATAGGAATTTCCAGTTTCCACACCTGTCTCACTTTTGCTGATTATGATATTCGTGCTGGTAGCCTCGTGCGTCGTTTTCTCCGCATCATTAATGAAAATTTTCACCTGGTACGTGGCGCCACTTTCACTTGAAGAATAACTCACACAAATATTAGCGTCATTATCAGCGTTCAACCCGATATTGCTCACAGGTTCCAGGGCATTAATAGGAACAGATTTAAAACCGCTCCATCTTCCAAGTGATGTGCCCTTTACTGCCTGCACCCTGACATTGTATACATTTTTGTCAGTGATTACGCTGTCATCCTGAAAAGTATAAGTTTTGGCGGATACCAATTTTTCATCTAAAAGCATCTGTGTACTGTTGTTCCATAATTCTATATTGTATGAAATACCGGTAGAGTCCTTAAAACTCCATGCTATTGTTATTGAATGATTGGAGGCGCTACCTGTTGCTGAATTAATTTCCGGGCCTATCAATTGGAATATCGTTACAGACGGATTATTTTCAGAATATTTTGTTATAAAACCGAATAACATCCCCCGGATTTGAGGGATGTACTGATCATTTTCTGAAGCATTCGCAGGAGCATAGGTTATTGGCTCTGGTCTATCGCTGAATGCAGCATAGTCAGGAACATTTTCCTGGTTTTTAAAAACTTCAAGATATCCCTGGGCGTCATTAATTCCTGTATACTGGACAGCAATTTTCCCTATATTGTAATCATACCAGGCGCTTGTTATAGAAGGGGTGTTTACCTGGCCAACAGCACTCCAATTCCCGTATGAACCTCCTGCAGTCGCCTGAACCTTTACCTCGTAAGTGTTGTTGTCAGCCATGATTGTATTAGCTATAGGATAAAACAGATCCTCCGTTGTTTGTTTGTCAAAGGGTTCAGTACTTTTATTTTTATAAGAATATACGTTGCATATTATCTTGAGGCCTGCGTCTTTTTGTTGTTGGGTTCGAATATCCGTCCATTGTAATTTAATCCGCTTTGCCACTGTATCAAAGTCAAAGGATGTTACAGGCGTGCCAAGACCATTTATGGTTATTTGTTGTGATGTGCACCATTCCCCTACACAGCCCACGCCAATACCGCGTACCCTTGCTATGTATACTTCATTCTCTTTCAGGTCAATTGCCGTTATTTTTTTATTTATTTCTCCTTGATCTGTAAATATGTCATATACAGGGGGAGTGTCGAGAGATCCTTTAAAAACTTGGATGTAATAATTATTTACTCCCTGCATAGGCATCCATGATACATTCAGGTAGATACCAGAAGAGTCATTCTGACAGGTGAAAACTATCGTGGGTGAAGCAAAAGAAATAACGTCGCTAAATGTCCCATGTGATCCCTGAGAAAATGCCTTTATTTGGAAAGTATATGAATCGTTTTCTTTGGCCAGATTTGTGAGAGAATATGTTGTACCTTGTTGGTTGAGGAGTAGATCGGTTTTTCCAGTCATTTCGTTTTTTTGTAATATAGTATACGATTCAGCTTGGTCGACAGGAGTCCAGTCTGCATTAAGAGTATGAATATCTACAAGGGTTGTTCTCAGAAAAGTCTTTTGTAAATTAAGAACTATTATATTTTTTTCATCACTCCATTCTCCTGGTTTTCCTCCTATAACCGCTTGTAACTTAGCTAGGTACTTTGTATTTATTCTGTAACCTGTAATAGACTGCGGTGAAGTAATTGGTTCCTGAATAGGAAGTATTTCACCATATTCAGAAGAAATCACTTCAAGATTATAACTAGTAGCCCCTGTTACTTGGTCCCAACTTGCAATAAACTGGTTGTTTCTGAACCTGAGGGTCATCGAATCAATGAAAGTGCCATTTACAATGTCACCTGATGTTTCAAGGGATTCGAGTTTCCAGTATATAATCAATGCAGGATCATTATTCATTCGTACCTGCATATCTGTAATGATCTCTTTTCCTTTGCGTATAGAGTTCCAGAGCCTGAAGTCGCTTATCATTCCGGTAAAATTGGATTCTTCCTCAATAACATGACCAATTTCCAGTTTTCCCCCTTTTTCTATAATCGTGCCCTTATCATGGCTTAAGGCCATGATATTTTCGAACATCAGCACTCCGTCCTTGTACACCTGTACACCGTAGTGAGTACTATCAGAAGGAAAAACCGTGAAGGCTAGGTGATGCCAGTAATTGTCATTGATTGAAATATCCGTGGTACCCGTGCTTCTACCGCCGAAACCAACTTCCAGGTTTGCGCTATTTTTTACCCATAAACGCGTTGAAATATTCGCTGCATCATAACTGAAGAGAATATCAGCAGTGACTGTCGGACCTGTCTTTACCCAAAACGAAAAGGTAAAACCTTGTACCGGGAAATTATCCACGCTGCTTTTTGATAAAGATCCCTGCTCGTTAAATGAAAGCACCTTAGCAGGTTCACCTATCTGGCTGTCATAACTTATTGATAAAACAGGTTTGCCCGTGTCACTCATTGCACTTCTCCTAGGCTTGATTATTTTGGATCGAAAGAATATTACCGGAATTGTCCATGTTACAGGTAACCGTTATGGTATTGTTAGAAATAATTGATTTCAGTCTGCTGACAGTATCGTAATTATATGTTGTATTTTCTGCATAGGGCCCCTGTGCCGGTTTAGTCCAGGGGCCCTTTACCACACCGTTTTCTCCCCTCACATGGCTTGTGTAAATAGCACCTGCATCAAGGGAATAATTGAACGATACATGGCTATCGCCGGTCACTTGGTCAGCGAGCTTTGCGTTGTCTTTATATAATTCGCAATTAAACTGTTTACCCTGAAGGCTCGTAGATATAGTCCAGTCTGAACGAAGGTTCTGGCCAGTATAATTAAGGTTAACATTGCCTGGGCAGGCAATTACAGCAGAAAGTTCAGCTGAATAAGGTCCGATCACAATCTCATTATTTGCTGTTGCACAGACCGTTGTTTTGTACTGCTTCGACTGGTCAAGGGTAGATTCGAGTTTACAAGATGTGATTGTAGACGGAATATTTTGTTTAAACGAACCGTCATCTGTGTACAATGAGACGATGTACAGATCAGCGTCTGTAACTGGTTCCCATGAAGTGTCAAGTCTTCCCTGATCATTTTCAAGACTGTATTGAAGCAGGTTTATATCCGGTGCTTTTATAATAGCAGAAAGTTCAGCTGAATAAGGTCCGATCACAATTCCATCATTTGCTGTTGCACAGACCGTTGTTTTGTACTGCTTCGTTTGGTCAAGAGTGGATTCGAATGTGCATGACGTTATTGTGGACGGAATGTTCTGTTTAAAGGAACCATCAACAGTATATACAGATGTAATGTACAGTTCTGCGCCTTGAACCTCTCCCCACGAAGTATTAAGCTTTCCTTCACCGTTGATTAAAGTGTATTGAAGCAGGTTTATATCCGGAGCTTTTGTAATAGCAGTGAGTTCATTTGACACAGGTCCAATTACAATGCCGTCATGTGCCATAGCAGAAACTATTGTTTTGTACTGCTTTCCCTGATCAAGGGTGGATTCGAGTTTACACGACGTGGTTATGGATGGAATATTCTGTTTAAACGAACCATCCGTGGTATACACTGAGATGATGTATAGATCAGCGCCTGTGACTGGTTCCCATGAAGTCTCAAGCCCTTCCTGGTCATTCTCAAGATTGTATTGAAGCAGGTTTATATTCGGTGCCTTTATAATAGCAGTGAATTCCCTAGATACAGGCCCGATCACAATCCCATTATTTGCTGTTGCACAGACCGTTGTTTTGTACTTCTTCGTTTGGTCAAGAGTAGATTCGAGTTTACATGACGTAGTTGTGGATGGAATATTCTGTTTAAAGGAACCGTCAACAGTATACACTGAAGTGATATAAGATTCTGCACCTGCAACTGCTTCCCATGAAGTATCAAGTGTTCCCTGATCATTTTCATGGCAGTATTGAAGCAGGCTGATAACAGGTGGAAGTACAATAAGTGTTACTTCATTGCTTCTCGGACCGGGGTTACCATCTATTATGGCACTGACAGATACAATGTACGTTTTATCCTCATCCAGTTTTTCGGATATCTTCGCGCTTGTTCCTGTGGCTGGCTGGTTGTAATGCATGGTACCAGCAGTATCGTGAAGTTCCACAACAAAATCAGTATATGATCCAGAATTAGTCCAGTTTATGTTTAATACATCGTTATCGTAATGCGCCAGTGTTATATCTGGAGATTCCGTATGAGAAGAAAAAGGAACTATAAATTGTCCAAATGCAATAGGACCACTACCTACCTTCACCGTAGCTTTAACATTGTTTGAGACAGTGTCGATTACAGAGACAGTATTACTGAACAAGTTCGCCACATATACTTCTGTTCCCGCTGGGTTGACTGTAACTCCATGAGGACAACTTCCGACATTCACTGTAGCTGTAACACTGAGCTTTTCTGTGTTAATAACAGAGATAGTATTGCTGGCTATGTTCGCCACATATACTTTTGTTCCCGCAGGATTAATTGCAATTCCCCAAGGAGCACTACCTACCTTCACCGTGGCTATAACATTGTTTGTTGCTGTGTCAATTACAGAAACAGAATCGCTGCCGTAGTTCGTCACATATACCTTTTTTCCATCCGGGCTGACTGTAACTCCTACAGGATCTTTCTCCATCTTTACAGTGGCTGTAACAATGTTTGATGCTGTATCAATTACAGAGACAGTTCCACTTTCATTTACTACATATACTATTTTTCCATCTGGACTGACTGTAACTCCCTGAGGCCATCCACCAACCTTAATCATGGCTATAACAGTATTTGTGCCAGTGTCAATTATAGAAACAGTATTGTTGTCTGCACTAGTCACATAAACCTTTTTCCCATCCGGAGAGACTGCAACTCCATAATGAGTGCGTCCTTCCACCTTCACAGTAGCTGTAACATTGTTTGTTGCTGTGTCAATTACAGAGACAGTCTCATCTTTTTCACTTGATACATATAATTTTGTTCCATCTGGATTGACAGCAACTCCCCAAGGATTACTTCCTACCTTCACAGTAGCTGTAACAATGTCTTTTGTCGTGTCAATTACAGAAAGAATATTGCTGTCACGGTTAGTAATATATGCGTATGGTCCCGCAGACGAAATACTTTGCTCACCAGCGGTCGGTGCCATTGGCTGTCCAAGAATTGTCACTAATCATCCTCCACGTCCTTTATTTTGAGGAAATGTCAATAAATTACCAGCATTCTCATATTTTCTGTATCGAAGGAGAATCGAGCCTTAATGAATCAATACATTTGAAACAGTAATGAGTTTTGTTCTAAAGTTGGACTCAAAACACGTTTAAGAAATGTATCTTTCTATAGAGAGTTTATTGATTGGATACAGTCGCCTTTATCTGTTGATTATAATAAATTGTTCGCTATAGAAATAAAACGACGTCGCAAATGCATAAAGGTAATGTGACAAAATCAAGTTAATTCAGTGCAATATTCTATTGAGCTTGACACTGCTGATCCTCGAGCCAGTTCAGATAATCCTGATGCCATTGCTTTGGCAACTTTGCCAAAACATCATCTTTGTTCCTATTCTTATGCGCCTTATCTCCGTAAATCCGCTGCATCCTTCCGTCACCCACCATAATGCCATTGGCAAAGTGGGTTCTGTTATCATCTGTGAGGATAATGCTCTTGTCCTCTGCGATTAGGTGGAGGTTCCATACCTTTCCAGCGTACATTTCTTCCTGTATACTGATTATTTCACTCGCCCCTGATTCCGTCAGCAGCTTATCTCCTTTTATCAATTCACGTGCAAGGCGTACACCCTTTCCTGTAATAACCGGGTGACCTTCAGTCAAGAACAGCGAATTCCCTTTATTATCTTCAATATGGAACATTGGTTTATCTTCGACGCCGATGACCGTATTCTCTACGGTCAAGCAACTTCCTTTTGCATCGCTTACAATCTCCTCTCCAACCACTATTGTTTCAATTGTTTTCAAGCTATTATCTGCCATGCGTACCAGTGTTCCTTCTGCCATGCATCCATACACTATCTCCATGGAAGGAATCTTCAGAGTATTAAGAAAGTTCTGTCCCGGCGTTACTGAAGGAGGAGCATTGGTAATAAATGCTACCACATTTTCACGCCCTATCTGAATAATAACATTAAAAATATAATACACCAACTCCCCGCTGTTAAAATTTGGCGGGTCAAAATAGAGCCAGTCTAAG
The DNA here is from genome assembly GCF_031461075.1 of Methanosarcina baikalica. Taxonomy (NCBI): domain Archaea; kingdom Methanobacteriati; phylum Methanobacteriota; class Methanomicrobia; order Methanosarcinales; family Methanosarcinaceae; genus Methanosarcina; species Methanosarcina baikalica. The sequence goes on from NZ_JAVKPK010000037.1 coordinate 31,897, forward strand.
TCCCAGCTTAAAACAGGGCCATTGATGGTAGTATTTGGAGCTTTAAAAAAATTGAAGTCAAGAGGTTTAATAGGATTTCCAGGTTGAGTTTGTTTTGCAATCTGTATTGTACAACTTGCATTAGTGGGAGTACCGTCAGACGCAAACTGAATAGGATCAATGTTAGAAAAATACTCAATATTTCCTTTAATAGGTACTTGAATCTTATGACCTGTATCCCATCCATGCCAGTAATCACAATTACCCTCTTGCCTGTTCAGACAGACTACTATTGCGCCATCTTTATTTATATCACTAGGCGAAATATTTGTTATTGTTTTTGGAAAATGGAAAGTTTCGACGGGCATTGTCCCAAAGGTTGTTCCCTGATCATTTGTATACTGGTATGTTAATACGCTCTTGACAGAACGCCCCTCTGGAGGCATGGGTGAGCTGAACGACCCTGAAGCTTGAAGAAAAAATGTGGTATCATTGTTATGCTTTTCAGCTTTTATTACCTCGCCTAGAGGGTTGTCTTCACCATCGAAAATACCCAGAGTTAATGTGACATTGTACGAATTTCCTGGAATTGAGGATATTGCTCCTGCAACATAGTTCTGCCCATCAGTGGTATCTAGTTGTGTAATGACATCGACTGCGGTAAGCAGCGACTCACCGTCGGCCCTCACATATTCATTCAGGGGCGCACCATACTTTGCATGCCGAACCTTTGAATCAGTGATAGTTTTAAACAGCTGAGGGCGCCTCTTGGGGTGAATCCCTGCCAGTTCCAGTTGTTTATGTAAAAATCGTTCTTGTCTCTCATCAGATAAATTGAGGAGCATGGATCTACCGTTTCCTGCTTTCTGTACAACGTACCTGATGTCCTCTTTATCCAAAACTGATAGTTGAGCCATAATATGCCTCCATTCCTTTCATTGGTGTAACGTATCCAATAACACCCTTTAATGCTAACAACAATATAACAGTTACAAAAACATATAAACATTTAAACATTTATATTTTTCTAATTAATGAAAAAAGTTTAGAATTAATAGATATTATTTATTATTTATATTATAAATTTTTATTATCACTTTATTTTTTTCTATAATGAATGTATCCAGCCATTAAGAGCCTATCCGAAAAGTCAGTAATGCATGTTGAAAAATCACAATAGGTTTAATAATATCAGAGTGTCCGTTCCGGTTTTGCATATTGCATATTGTAAAAGTTATAGCAGATAACAACTTTTCGGATGGACTCTAAATAGCGATTATTTTATTTCAGTCGAATACCTGCAGCAAGTTACGGGGAAGCCAGCGGAACTTTAGGTATAATTATTCTCTGTTTATTTTATCTCTCAATATTCCAATATATCCCCTATCATTCCATAGGCACCTCCCAATAGCTGTTTTTTTAATCTCATGATATTCTTTGAAGATCTTTCTCTCGTTCCACTTCGTTCATGTGGAAGTCTCCCCCGGGGAAAAGTAAGGCAGTTTATCTAATTTCAGGACAATTAAGGTTTTGAGCAAGATGTCAGTCGATCAGATTCCAATTGGTAAGTTTTCTTTCATGACCCGCCTCTCCCAAAAAGCTCTCAGGCTTTATGACCGGAAAGGTTTGCTTGTTCCGGAAGAAGAGTTACTAAAAGGTTGCTTTTTATTCCTGGTTTGGCAGGTTCTGCTAATTTACAGGTTGACGTTGCAGCAAGGAAATATAAAAACAAAAAAGATGGCAAAAGACATCATTGAAAATAACTTTCAAGAATGCGCATAATTTATGTGGGTAACAAGTCCGCTTCGGCTGAAGCATTCTGAAAATAATTATAATGGGGAATGGGGATCATGGAGAACCCCACACTTGAGGGTATAAAAGACAGAGAAGGCCTTGAAATGCCAAAAAAGGGCCATAGGTGGTGATAGAGGTGATTGCAGGGAGAACCAACCCTGCTTTATTAGAAAAGGGCGGCCGTAACGCCCTCGTTTTTGGAGTGATAACGGCATAAATGGAGTTATGGTTTCATGAGGGTACTACAGCCGTACCCAAAACTAGTACAAACATAGATTAGTCTGGAAACTATATAAGTGTTTCACTATTATATATATAGTGGCAGAAAACATGGATTTCAGTTTTAAAGTATATATATTTGGTACTCATATACTGCCTCTGGTCAAGGTGACACCCCAACGACACCGAAATATTGTAAAACAACAGTACTGCTGTAATGCAGCAGTCTGATATTATCAACCTTTGTACAATCTGTTGCTATCGCTTTCTTAGGGTTATGCCTTAAACGGATCTATGTATAACGGCGACGACACAGACAGACTCGTCCTCTTTTAAATAACTTATACAAACAAGGGAAGTTTTTGTCGTTATGCTGTTTTAGAACGACATTTTGTCGTTTTAGTTGAATGTACCTATTTTGTTGTCGTTTTATTGTCGCCTGCTATATTACAGCAGTAATGTTGAATTCTGTCTGTCGTCGCAGACATACAGACGTGCGTCTAGTTAATTGTAGGTATACTGCCGGATTTTTTTCAGTTCAGCAGCTAGAGGCTTGAAAAGTAGTACTGTAGGGATATAGCAGGTGCGACAAGGTTGATGTCTGTCTGTGGAGGAAGGTCACATTAAAAAGAGTAGGGTTTCATCCCTCCACACAAAGCACCTGAACCCATGGCTTTGCTTATATACTCACCCTTCTGTGCTCAGTCCTACAACGCTAAGTGCTTGGACAGGATCAATCATACCAAGTTAGCTTTAACCCTTTTAAAAACTGAGGAACAAAGGATTA
>NZ_JAVKPK010000038.1:0-34468 GCF_031461075.1 Methanosarcina baikalica
CCTGGGACTTGTATTCTAAGCCGAAAGTCCAAAGCCTAAGTTTATATTGAAGGAACCGAGGCCAGCGAATATCTCGCTGGCTAATTTTTTTTGAAAACTCAGGCGAAACCAATATAAACATATCTTGCGATTTCTATGGAAATTATTCACATATAGGTGAACGTATATAAAAATATAATATATAAAAATGGGGATATTAAAATGGATATTTGGACTGTAATAAACGGACTGATATATCTCCTGGCTTTCGGGTTGATGGGCTGGGTCTTACTGGACGCCAGTAAGGTTTCAAAAAGAAGGGGCTGAGATGGCATGTCTGAGCATGAATCTTCCAGTTTAGTTAAAACTCTAAGGCCTTTCCATGTATGGGCTCTCGGAGTCGGCATCGTGCTGGTAGGTGAATACATGGGCTGGAACTTTACCGTTGCAAAAGGAGGAGTTCTGGGTTCTCTGCTTGCCATGCTGGTTGCAGGAACAATGTATGTCATAATTTCTCTCTGCGCCAGTGAACTTGGATCAGCAACCAAACTTGCAGGAGGACCTTACGACTGGGCAAGATTATTTATAGGTCCAGGGGCAGCTGCCAGTGTAGGACTTGCAGTCTATATGGAATATATTGCACTTGAAGCGGCAGATGCCATTGTTGTCGCATTCATTGCACAGAGCATCTTCCCGGAGCTACAGGTTTTTCCTGTCACACTGCTTGTCATTGCACTTTTGACCTTCATTAATTACCGGGGGGTTGTTGCGGCTCTTACTCTGAATTTTGTCCTGACCATGATAGCTTTCATTGCAATAGTGGTCTTCTTCTTCGCAACTGCCTTCGGAACAGTTAATATCCACCCTGAATACCTTTTCCAGGGAGCTCTGCCAAACGGTATGATAGGCCTCTTTGCTGCCTTGCAGTTCGGGCCGTGGTTCTACCTTGGAATAGAAGGGGCGGCGATGTGTGCTGAAGAGTGCAAGCATCCTTCAAGAGCAGTACCTCTAGGGCAGCAAGCCGGAATGATCACCCTGCTCATAGGAGCAGCAATGACCCTGTACCTTTGTGCAGTGTTGATCCCTGCGGATTTGCTCGGAGTTTCCGTGTATCCGCTCTTTGAAGCTGCACAGAACAGTGGTATTTTTATCTTTGTTGCCCTGCTGGGACTCGGGACCTTCCTGACCTGTGTCGCCAGTGCAAACGGTTGCGTCTGTGACTCCTCACGCTCCTGGTTTGCCCTCTCCAGAGACAATTATGTGTCTTCCTGGTTCTCGGCAGTGCACCCAAGGTATAACACCCCATACAGGGCTGTGATTTTCACGGTGCCTGTTGCAATCGGCTTTGCATTCAGTGGTTTCCTGGACCAGGTTATTACCTTCTCTATTATTTCCGGACTGCTCTGCTATGTGCTGATTCCCTTCTCCCTGATCCGCTTCAGGAAGCTCTTCCCGCAGACCACAAGCAGGGTCAGGCCTTTTGTGGGCCCTCTTCAGCCGTATATTGCTTACTTTGCAATTGCAATTGCAATTACGATTCTTTCAACGCTGTTCTGGGGCTACAAGTATAACCTGATCTTCGCTTTTGTGTTCTATGGCATTGCATACTTCTACTTCAGCCAGAGGCACAAGAGTTCAAACATAGAAAACAACTGGACTGAAATGGGCTGGCCCTTACCCAGGGGCTCGGAAAATGTAAGAACAGGAAAGGAGGCGATGGGCCTTGGAGATGAATAACCATGCAATGAAAAGCAAATATCATCGTAAACTTAACGGAGATACGGTTCTCGTTGTAGGCATGCTTGTCCTGCTGGTAAGCGTGGAAGGATTTATAATATACAAGATCCTTGCCGAAACATGGGAAATTGCTGGAAATTTCTTCTACCTCTATGTGATTTTCGTAGGGCTGATCATTATAATTGAGACAATCGGATGCCTGAGGGTAAGAGAATCCATCAAAAACCATATGTTTGAGTTCAAATACTACGACTGAGGAGGCAGAAGAACAATGACAGAAAAGGGCACCATTACAGAGGTCTTTGATATTGTGTTTATCTTCGTGCTGGCCTTCGCCTGTGTAGTTATTCCCACAGTGCTCCAGGGAGCTGTATTAGTTTCCTGGGGAGAAGGAGGGGCGGGGATAGGCTTTGTCTGGGACCCGGTAGGTTTCTTCAGCTTTTTGCTGGTAATAATTGCTTTCTTTGTTGTGATTCTCTATCACTCGGTAAAGCACTACAAATACTGAAAGAAATTGAAAAAAAGAATTTAAAAAAAGGTTTAATCGAATGCCTGTCTGAAGGGGAAATTCAGGCAGGCAATTTTTTAAATTCAGGCAGAATTTTACCTTTTTCAAACGGAGGTTATAATTATATTCTGCCTTATAAGCACGACCTCCCTGAAATGAGGGAGTTATTCAGGGAGCAATGGAGGTATTTTTGTGGATTTTTCAAAAAGGCCCGAATTCGGCTTCTGCTCAAGGGAATCCAGGCTCAGAACCATCTTCAGAAAGTATAAGCACATCACCACGGATGTATCCTGAAATCCAGATCACCTTTTGTAGAAAGTATACTAGAGCCCAATAACTTCTGAGAAGCCTGAGCTTCTGGCCTCTTTACAATAAAAGATAAAAGCTAATCATATATATAATTTACTGCTTTAATTTCAGTAAAAAGGATATAGTATATATATTTTGTTAATATTATAGCCTCCGAAATAGAAGTATTTATATAAGACCGTTGAAAATTACCGAAAATTAAAAAAGAAAAAAAAGGTTCCAGTTGTATAAAAAAATTAAGAGAATGTAGAGATCAGTTTTTCGAGCTGGATTCGCTCATTGGCAGCATCTTTAAGTAGAGCGTCCGTTTCGGAAATTTTTACAACAAGACGAGCAATATCCGTATCGGTTTCCCCTGAGTCTGCAAGGGCTTCGGAAAGCCTTTCAAGAATTTCAACCCCTAACAACCCTTTTTCGACGATCATCTCGTCGATAAGTTGCCGTCCTCTGAAAAAATCCCCGTTGAGAGCCGCATAAAGCAGTTTATCTATAGTTTCATCTCTGCCTTTCATAGTAGCTTGGTATACCATCTCTTCAGTAATGACTGCTCCATGTGCCAGCAAGGAAACAATCTGCAGAGTATGGACAGCTCTTGCAATATTCCCTTTTGCAAAATAAAGGATCGCATCAAACGCGCTCTCCGAAAATTTCAAATTTTCAGCACAGCCAATTTTCTCAAGATGGGCTTTCAGAAGAGAGTCAGGAACATATGTGAAAAAAATTTGAAGGCCCCTTGAGCGAAGCGGAGCTATAAGTTTGGAAGGTTTGGTGGTTGAAAGGATAAACCTGCATGTTGCACTGTACTTTTCCATAATTCGCCTGAGAGCGTGCTGTGCGTCTGAACTCAGGGACTCGGCATTATCGATGTAGATTAACTTGTAATCGGCATCAATTGAAGCCATCCCTGCATATTCATTGATAATTTCCTTAAAGATATCGATTACACTTTTATAGATTTTCTTAGGGTCGTCAGTACCCAGAAAACGCACAAAACGCTTATCCCTGACAAGATAACGCTTTCCCTGGTCAAAAAAATCCGAAGCATTGAAGTATGCAAAATTGTTTTTCCATGTACTGCCATAGAGCTGCCTGGCAAGAGCAAGGGCAGCAGTCGTTTTTCCGGAATTTTCAGGCCCGTATAAAATAAGATGGGGCAAGGCCCCGGACTGAGCAAGTTCAGAAAGAGTGGTCACTGAGTGTTCGTTCCCAAGCATTTCTTCCAAGGTACCTGCCCTGTATTTCAAAGTCCAGAGATCCTGCATTGATTCCACCTTTTTTAGCTTTTGAGTACTAAATTCAGGGAACTTTATTTTTCATTTTCCCTCAATATATTACTCAGTCATACCTACGTTTTCACTTTCATCTGAATGTAGAAGTTCCTTGATTACTATACCGTAAACCGGCCTTGCAATAATTACACCAATTAAGACACCAATGATAGTAGTAATTGCAAAGCCCCTCAAAGAACCAAAGCCCATTACGACCAGTGGAGACAAGGCGATTATATTTGTGGAGGCTGCCCCTAAAATGATTATAAAAGCCTTTGCTATCCTGGACTTGAAGACCTTTGTTGGAGGGAGTTTGCCTTCGTAAAGCACCTCATCTGTGATGATTACAAGGTGGTCAATTCCGGTACCTATAGCAGCGATAATACCTGCAATTGACGCCAGGTCAAGCTGCCAGCCTATGAGCGATGCAACTCCAAGGAGCATAATAACTTCACTGGTGGAAGTTCCTACCATGGGTATTAGGATTTCAGGTCTCCTGTACCTGAAGAAAACCACGGCTGCTACTGCAACCAGGGAAATCAGACCTGTAACCAGAGCGGCAATTTTGAACTGCGCTCCGAGGCCTGCGTCCACATGTCCTGAGCCTACAAGTACCACATTGACAGGAAGAGCCCCTGCCCTTAGGTGAACCTGAAGTGCAGTCGCTTCGGTTTTGGCAGCTTCATCAGTACCTGTGGAAGCTTCCCAGGAATATATCGGACCTTCTCGCAGTTTGGAAGCTGCAGACAGACTCAAAGGAGCTCCATAGATCTTGACTTCATCCAAGTACATATTCAGATAATGGGCATCCGGATTGTCAATTGCCCCGGTTTCGAGTGCAATTTTCTGGAGTGTCCGGGCTCCTTCTTCATTTAGGGTAAAGGGAGTGTGCCACTGTTCATCGTGGAAGCTTGGAATTCCGACACCTACGATTGAATCCCCGTAAAGGACATGTTCCGTCTCATTTCCTGTTGTCTGAATCCTGATCTCAAACTTTCCCGGTTTTTCAGCTATTTCCTTTGCAGTCGCCAGGTCAATGCCTGCAAAATCAATCAGAATATAGTCTTCGCCTACAGTCCTGACAGGAATATCTTTCAGACCCATAGAATTGAGCTTGTCGTTAAGAATGTCCCTTGTCAGGTCTCTGGTTTCACTGCTGACTCCTTCTTTGTAAGTTGAAGTTCCGTCTTCGTTCTTGTGGATCGAACATCCAACTTTTTCCAATAGAGTCTCAAGCTGTTCTTCAGTGACTGCAGTTCTGATTTCGTAGACCATGCCGTCCTGAGTACTCATAGGAACTATTTCTGCATCAAGAGCTTTTGAGAGGTAAGCCTGGATGAGGGCCTCTTTACTGGCAGAGGAGATAATTACCTGCGTTTTGTTCCCACTCAGCTTGTCCACGCTTACCGTGCCCAGAGACTCAAGTTGGGAGGCACTGACCGAAGCGGATGTCGTAAACGTGATAGATTTATCGGCAGAGCCGCCGACGTCAAGGTCATTTTTTGTAATCTCAATGGGAGCTCCGATTATGGGCTCGACGATTCCGCGGACTAACTTTCCTGAATCTGCATCTATCTGAGCAAGCGCTCCCTCCAGTTTGATCTGGAGCCAGGACCCGCCTTCCAGGTCAAGCCCGAAGTTAAGGTTGGAAGTTGTCCCTTCTCCGGGGGTATAGCCCGGGTGGATAGCCACGATAGAGCCAAGAAGGATCAGAATGAAGATAATGACTCTCGGATTTTTAAAAAGACCTTTTTTATCGCTCATCTGTTGTACCTCCCTCTGAATTCGGGCTTCATCACATACCATCTTAGAATTCCCGTATTCAGGAGCCAGGTATTCATAATATCTGCAAAAAGCCCTGCAATCAACACTATTGAGATCTGCGAAAGCAGAGTAATCTGTGTAAATGAGGGAATGACCAGATAGGAGAAAGTCGAGACTACGTACATGACCGCAAGCGCTGCAAGGGTTGTGGTGGTCATGGTAATACCTGTATGCATAGCCCGGGAGACTTTCTCTTCTACTGCACCCCGACGTTTAATTACTCTATTTGTGAGCAAAATGTCACTATCCACAGAATAACCTATAAGCATAAGCAGAGCGGCAAGTGTTCCCAGAGAAAGTTCTATCCCTGCAACTCTCATGAAAGCAGCTGCAATTACGATATCCGAAAAGGCAGAGAGTATCACTGCAATGGAAGGGACCAAGCTTCGAAAGAGCAGAAATACCACAATTGCCATCCCTATAAAAGAAATGACAAGGGCCTGAAGAGCCTGTACCTGCAGATCCTTGCCGTAGATGGGCCCGACCTGCCGGATCTCCACATTCGAATAGCGGCTCATAACATCCTTTTCAAGCTGACGCTGCTGCTCATCGTCCATGACCCCGAACTGCATAATAACCCTGCTTCCGGTCTGTCGGACGTCGGTGATGGGGTAAGAAGAATACATTTTTTCAAGCACAGCAGGAGAGTCAGTCGTTTCTACCGAAATCTGGGTACCACCCTGAAATTCCATTCCCAGGATTACCGGCGACCCGCTGCTTACAAAGGAAACCAGCAGTACTACTAAAGCAACTGCGAGTACTGCAAGAGGAAGTGCCAGCAACTGGCGATTATCGTGATTTTTCACGAAATTATCTAAAAGTTCGGTCAAACCTGTTGCCATAATTTAATACTCCGGATGCATGCATCTATTTTCTATCTAACTTATCCGAACAACTTTTCATATCCAGATGTGTAATCCAGAAACATCAAGATTTATAATGAGATTATAAATAAGATTTGTTTGAGAATTATGAATTTACTCTGAATCCAATAAGATTCAGTTTCTGGGATGATGTTCTGGATAGATCAATAATATAAGTAAATCAATATTATAAATAAGTTAATTCTGTTTTAATTCTGTATTCTCACAGAATATATCAATTCTTCCTCGATAGGTAGTTCTTCTCTATACACCGTTAATTCATTCCACTTAAAATTAACTCTTAAAAATGGTACAAGTTCTAACGTCACAGCTATATATACCTGTTACTGTTCATTAAAAATAATGATAAATAGACCTTCCCTTGATGAATATTTCCTTGAAATCGCCTTCGTAGTAGGCAACCGAGCCACATGCCTCTAAAATAACGTCGGGACTGTGATCTTCCGGGATAAGTGCATTCTCTCAACCGACAACTCTAATATACCATTTACTATTCATTAAAAATAATGACCCAAAGACCTTCACTTGATGAATACTTTCTTGAAATTGCTTTTGTGGTAGGCAAACGGGCCACCTGCCTTCGAAATAACGTCGGGGCTGTGATCGTCCGTGATAAGCGCATTCTCTCAACCGGATATAACGGGGCTCCCAGCGGTATGGAGCACTGCCTTGATACTGGATGTATACGTAACTTGGAGAATATTCCCTCGGGCACCCGACACGAAAAATGTAGGGCAGTGCACTCCGAACAGAATGCTATAATTCAGGCCGCAATTCATGGTGTGAGCATATCAGGAGCAACCATCTACTGTACACACCAACCGTGCGTTCTGTGTGCGAAAATGATTATCAACTCAAACATCGTAAGAGTCGTATATGCAACTCCTTATCCTGACGAAGACTCACTTAAGTTTTTCAGAGAAGCAGGTGTGAAAGTTGAGCATATACCTTTTGCGCTGAAAAGCGGGACTTCAGGCGAGAACTGAACCTGCAGGACTTAAAAACCATTCTGCGTGCACTCTTTTAGAAGAACATTTCTATAAAAAGAAGTAAAATAACCTAATTATATAAGAGTTCTTGCATAAAATAAATGTAAAAACGCTTTCTGAGGGTATTTTATCCAAAAAAATCCGAAGCAGTACAACGTCTGGCGTGACTAGAATTTATCCGCGCAAAAATTTGTCAGATGCCTGCATAAGCTAGATGAATTTATGGAACAAGGATAAGAGGTGGAATAATGTCTGAAGAATTAAAAGCCAGGACACTAAAGGTAGAAGATTTGATCGAATACCAAAAAGGAGCCGTTGTAAGCAGAGAAATTATCCGTAAAGGCACGGGAACCGTGACCATATTTGCCTTCGACAAAGGAGAAGGACTGAGCGAACATACTGCCCCCTTCGATGCCATTGTTCAGGTAATCGATGGGAAGGCAGAAATCACTATTTCTGGTAATAAGAATATTCTAGAGAAGGGAGACATGATCATAATGCCTGCCAACGACCCACACGCACTCCATGCAATGGAAAGGTTCAAAATGATTCTAACCATGATCCGCTCTTAATACAATTAAGCCCCATTTTAAGTCGGGGAAATTATTTTTCAGGACGGAATTGAACCATCCTCATGTCACAAAATCCCTTAAAATAGATACTTCGGACATCTCTTTTTGAAACCAATACCTGAGCTTGAAGCTCGTATCTTCTTTAATTCAACTCTTTTTTTGCAGGCAGCGAAGCCCTTTTTTAATAATATCCTGCTCTTCAGGGCGGTAAATTTCCTTTATAGAAATATCTTCTTCACAGTAGTTATCAAGCCCGCGGATCACAACCGCAGGAATTCCGCCTGCTCCTTCCCCCATCAGAAGATTTGCAGCACCTGCAAGTTCATCGGCAACCGCCTCTTCCGTAATCTCAAGGATTTTTCCGAACAGGTCTTTTTCCCCAATCCAGCGCTTCACAGGTTTTATTTTGTAAATTCCTATGGCAGCACCGGTCTGTCCTATCTTGAAAGCCCTCCCGTTTGTATCCGTGACAATGACACTTAATTTTTTCCCACTCAGCCTTTCGAGCTCTTTCCCGAGCCTTGAAGCACTGACATCCGGATTTTTCGGAGGGTAGAGCAAAAATCCATCTTCGATATTTGACTCGTCTATTCCTGCGTTTACGCAGGTATGTCCTTCAAGAGTTGTTACAAGCATAAAAGGTTTCTCTATAAGGACTTCCCTGCTCCTGGAAAGTACAGCCTGAATAAATCGGGCATCTTTTTCGCTCCGGGCTGCGATCTCAAGTGCCATCTCCTCTGGAGTGATATCTTCGAGCCTGAAGACCTCTCCTTCAGATTTAGCAACAACGGTCGAGGCAACGATAACAATGTCCCTGTCCTGAAGTTCCATATTCATACAGATAATTGAGGGTAAGTCATCTCCAGGATGTATAAGGGGAATATTTTCAACGGCTATGGCTTCGAATTTCAAACGTGTTCCTCAAAGGTCTTTGAAATTAATAAATATAAAGCGATCGCGTATGATCTTTTCAAACGCAGGGAGGTAATTCCGTAAATGAATAATTTGCAGCAGTAAAGGCAGTAACCATAAATAAGACCACCGATATACTGGATCTTGCGGCGATGATGAAAGTTACCCCGACTGAGCAAAAGATGATGAGAACAATTTCCTGATGCCGCACTTTTTACCTATTTTCCTATTTACCTTATTCTTCAGTTTACATTAGTTTTTATTTACCTTATTCTTCAGTTTACATTAGTTTTTATTTACCTTATTTTCCAGTTTAAGTTATTTATCATCTTACCCCGTTTTCCCACACTAACTTTTTCAGGGCAGAATTAAGAGCTTTTATCTGCTTGCAAACCAAATTTCATAGGGTGTTAAATACGAGCCAATATGACCTGAATGAAATTATACAGAAAATAAAGAATAAAAGCCCTTTTGAGTTAAAAGACAATGAACGAAGCAGATCCTGGAGTTTAAGAGTTATCATAAGCAAACTGTATTACTCACTGGACTATGAAAAAGAACCTCAGGCTACCAGGCAAAAAGTAATTCAGCTTTTATTTTATCATGGGCAATTTAGCAGGGAAGAGATCGATGAAATCTTTCAATCGTCAGCAAAGGAGACTACTGATTATTCAATGGAGTTTCTAAAGCAGCACCCTCAAGTTGCAAAGGCTGAAGCTCTGAAAAGTAAAGAATTTCCTGATGAAATCGAAGGAAAGGAAGGAGAAAAACTTAAGGAAATAAAATATATCTTTCCGCATTACGGCTGAATGTCCACAGCCGATCTTATTCAATAAAATGGCAAATTAAACAATCGAGAACGGAGAGTCGTGATCAGCTCGTAAAAACGTATACCTGATAAAGTCCTTAATGAGTGAAAGATAACCTTATATCTACTGACCACTAATTTATATGCTCGCGCCTAATGATAGAATATATATTAAAATATAATATCTCAAATATAATCAAATAGTCAAGATAATATGAGAAATTATGGAAGACACTGGCTATATAGATAAATATACTCTTTTTAATTACGAAGAGAGTGAGAATACCAGATATTCCCGAGCAGCTCATGTAACAAAAGTTTCAATGATTTTTAATTTTTTACTGACAGCTTTTAAATTTGCGGCTGGGATTCTGGGCAATAGTTCGGCAATGATTGCTGATGCGGCTCATTCACTATCAGACTTCATAACTGATATCGCAGTGATTGTGGGTTTAAAGATTGCTAGAAAACCCAGGGATAGCACACACAATTACGGGCACGGGAAAATTGAGACTTTAGCCGCAGCGTTTATAGGGCTTGTACTTGTTGCGGCGGCGTTTGGAATTTTCTGGGGAGGTCTTCAGAAAGTTATTGCTTTTTATGATGGAAAGGGACTTCCGGAGCCAAGCAAAACCGCTCTTGCTGCAGCAATCGTTTCAATTGTGGTAAAAGAGTGGCTGTACCGTTACACCATAGTATGTGGCCGAGAACTCAAGAGTGATGCGGTAATTGCAAACGCCTGGGACCACCGTTCGGACGCCTTCTCTTCAGTAGGAACCATGATAGGGATAGGAGGCGCAATATTTCTTGGAGGTAATTGGGTAGTGCTTGACCCAATCGCCGCAATTGTATTAAGTTTCTTTATCTTCAAGGTGGCATTCGATATCTCGTATAAAAGCCTTAATGAGCTTTTGGAAGCTTCACTTGATTCGGAAACCTACAGAAGCATTGAAGAGATTCTGATCTCCACTGATGGCGTTTTAGGCTTCCATGAGCTAAAAACCCGAAAGATAGGAAACGCCATGGCTGCAGACGTCCATATTGAGGTAGACCGAGATCTGAATATTGTAGATGCGCATGAAATATCAACGCAGATAGAAGACAGGTTGAAGGAAATCTGCGGCGAAAACGGTCACTTCTCAATTCATATTGAACCGTGCTCTGATTCCGAATATTATAACCCGGATATGTCCAGGGCGAATACAAGAATCAGGTCATAAAAGTCGAGAACCCACTTAAGTTGAAAACTCTCTTTAAGTTGAGAACTTTCTTTATATTTAACTTTTAAAGATGTTCAACACATACTCAATTGATTATCCGATACAAGATTCCGAAAATCGAAATTTGAGCTGGGATAAGCGTGGAAATTTTATAGAAAAGAATTCAAGAAAGAAAAGACTGTGAGTTTTTCCCGCAGTCTGACACCTTATCCAGGGTGATCTTTTTTCTCTTGAAAAATCACTCGATAGCTATTTTCTTTGCCGGTTCTTCCAGTTTCATTTTAGGAAGCGTTATTGTCAGGACGCCGTTTTCTATTTTAGCAGTGCTTCCCTCTTCCTTAACACTCGTAGGCAGGCGGACTGCCCGGTAAAAGCGAGTATATGCTCTCTCCCGACGCACGTATCCTTCTTCTTCGGTTTCTTTTTCCTTTCCGCTCTTTGCACTGATCTCAAGCATGTCTTCCTTAAGGTTAATTTCGACATCTTCTTTGTTAATGCCGGGCAGGTCGGTAGTGACCACAAGCTTATCTTCTTCATCCTTAATGTCAATGGCAGGGGTATATACCTTTCCGCCCCCCCATTCTTCCATTGGTATGAAGTCTTCAAACAGCTGGTTCAGGCGCTCCTGCGTCTTTCTGATTTCTTCAAAAGGATCCCAGCGTGCAGGTCCTGAAAATGATTTCCTAGCAGGCCATTTCATCTTAAATTCCCCTTTAAGTAAAATTATAACACAGAAATAGAAGTGCTATTATGAATATATTGAGAAAGGATATATACATTTTCTCAGGTAATTTTACTAAAATGTAGCCACAAAAAAGAATGTGAATAATAAAAGAAGAAGTTTCCAAAAACCCAAGCAGAGAGATTTTCGGAAAATTTAAAGGAAGTCGAATAGATACATCAAATGGCGAACCAGAAAAATACAGTTATTTATCCCTTACAAGCATTCCCATAAGGTCCGAAGCTTTTACGAGGCCTAAAGAGCCTTTTTTAACAGATTCCTCATCAAAAGCCTCTGTTCCATCAGGATCTGTTCTGTCGGTCCTGTAGACTGCAAAGGGAATCGGGTCCCTTGTATGAGTTTTTAAGGAAACTGGAGTCGGATGGTCAGGCAGTATGAGAATCGTAAAGGGCTCATCTGAAGCCTCAGCATGTTTAAGGATAGGGGCTACTATTCGGCTATCGAAATCTTCTACAGCCTTTAACTTTTTGTCAATACTTCCCTCGTGTCCGGCTTCATCAGGAGCCTCCACATGAACAAAGACAAGATCCCTGGTTTTCAGGATCTCAATGGCAGCACTGGCTTTTCCTTCATAATTTGTATCCAGATAGCCGGTTGCTCCCGGAACCTCAATTACTTCCATGCCTGCATAAACTCCAATGCCTTTCAGAAGATCGACTGCCGAGATAATTGCTCCGGTTTTCCCATACAGTTCTCGAAACAGCGTAAACTTTGGAGCATGACCCTGACCCCACGCCCAGATTGAATTTGCGGGGTTCTTGCCCTCTTCAATCCTTTTCAGGTTAACTGGGTGCAGTTCAAGAACAACCATAGATGCTTTAATTAATCCGGAAAAGAAATCTCCATCCTTTCCTCTAGGTAGGTATTCTTCCGCTTTCTTTCCTGTAATATCATGCGGTGGAGTACATTCTGTTTCAGCCCCCAGATTATTTCTGGCGACTATTAGGTGCCTGTAACTGATTCCGGGATAAAAACTCAGATCGTCAGTACTGAGTTCCGTATCAAGGGTCTCAATGAGGATTTTAGCTTCGTCACTGCTAATATGCCCTGCACTGTAATCTTTTATTTTCCCATGTTCAATGGTTATAAGATTGCATCTGAAAGCCACATCATCAGCTGCAAGGGCCACGCCCATACTGGCAGCTTCCAGAGGAGCCCGCCCGGAATAATATACTGCTGGATCATACCCGAGAATAGACATATTTGCGATATCACTTCCAGGAGAAAATCCATCAGGTATAGTTTTTGCAAGCCCGGTTTTTCCGTGAGCTGCGATATAATCCATGGCAGGGGTTCGGGCTGCCTGGAGAATGGTCTTGTTGCCCAATTTTTCTATCGGGTAATCGGCCATTCCGTCTCCTATAAGTACGGCATATTTCATTGCTTCACCTGTCTCTAACTGTTTTACTCTTTCATCTCTGGAATAAAATATATTACTTTCTACCAGATACTTATTACCGGCATTTTATTGGGCATCTGCTAGCAGGTTTTTCTGCTGATGCAGATATCTTAATTTCTACACTCTTTTTACACAAACATTATAATATAGTATCCGTATCCTATACAGAACAGGTTCTCAGCATAAAATATATTAAGTTATAAAAGAGCCGTCATATAGCTTTCTCGACAAAAGAAACCATTTTATTGAGAGACAATTTGCGTATATTCCCGGATTAGGATGAATATGAATCTGGAATAATTTTGGAAAATAATTAAAATAATTAAAATAATTAAAATAATTAAAATTAATAAAATTATTAAAATTATTAAAATTAATAAAATTAACAGTTTAAGAATAATGGTGTGAGAATAACCAGTTAATGCCAAAACGTGATCCGATCATGAAAATTGTAATGAAATTTGGAGGAACTTCCGTTGGGGACGGAAAAAAAATCCGTCATGTTGCCCAGCTTCTGAAAAGGTATCATGAAGAAGGCAACCAGATCGTGGTAGTAACCTCGGCGCTAGGTGGAGTAACCGATGGGCTTCTGGAAAATGCACTCCTTGCCTCAGCAAAAGGCAAAGTTGCCCTTGTGAAAGAGTTTAAAACCGAAATTACAAATAAACACCATGAAGCCGTGAATGATGCCATTGATGACCCCACAATTGTAAAAGAAGTTCTCCAGACTCTTGATCTTCGCATTGATGAGCTCGAAAAAGCCCTGATCGGAATCTGCTATCTGGGCGAACTTACTCCAAGATCCATTGACTATATTTCTTCTTATGGAGAACGCCTGGCTGCTCCGATTGTGTCAGGAGCTGTCCGTTCTCTTGGAACCGCGTCAACAGAATATACAGGTGGAGAAGCAGGGATTATAACCTCATCGGATTACGGAAATGCCAGGCCCCTGGAAAAGACCTACGACCTTGTGGAAAAGAGGCTTGGATGCAGACTCGGATCCCAGATTCTCGTGGTCACGGGATTTATAGGAGAAAATGAAGACGGAATTATTACCACTCTGGGAAGAAGCGGGTCTGACTTCACGGCTTCTATCCTTGGCGCGGCCCTGAAAGCCGATGAGATCTGGCTCTGGAAAGAAGTTAACGGGATCATGACCACTGACCCGAGAATCGTGCCAGAGGCAAAAACTATCCCGCAAATTTCCTATGCTGAAGCAATGGAACTTTCTTACTTCGGGGCAAATGTACTTCACCCGCGCACGATTGAGCCTGCAATGCGCGAACACATTCCGGTGCGTGTCAAAAATACTTTTGATCCGGAATTCCCTGGCACGCTCGTTGTTGCGGAGAAGTTCCAGTGCAGGCATGTTGTAAAAGCAGTAAGTCTGATCAAAAACGTGGCTCTCATTAATATTGCAGGCGTAGAGATGGCAGGAACAGTCGGGACTGTAGCAAGGCTCTTTACAACTCTTGCAAAGGCAGATGTTAATGTTGTTATGATCAGCCAAGGTTCTTCGGAGTCCAATATATCTTTCGTGGTCAGTGAGGCAAATGTTGAGCCAGCATTGAAAGCGCTCCATAAAGAGTTCAACCGCGAAATCGTAAAAGAGATTACTTCGGACAAAAATGTCTGTGTAGTTGCAGTCGTAGGTGCAGGTATGGCAGGAACTCCAGGCGTGGCAAAAAGGGTCTTCGGAGCGCTTGGAAATTCGATGATTAATATTATCATGATCAGCCAGGGCTCTTCCCAGTACAATATCTCTTTCGTGGTGCGGGAAGATGATGCATTTGCCGCAGTCAAGACCCTGCATGATGAATTCGAATTATATAATGGAAACGGAATTGAAAAACAGCTATAAAATAGGCCGGGAGGGGAAAAAATGAGTGAAAGGCACTTAACATACGCGGATTCAGGCGTGGATATTGCAAAGGAAGAAAAAACCGTCAAAACCCTTATCGAAAAACTTAGCTATGTTCGAAAAGGCATAGGAGCCCCCCTCACAGGAATAGGGCACTATGCAGGGCTCCTGGATTTCGGAGAATATGCTCTTGCCCTAACAACGGATGGGGTAGGCTCAAAAGTTCTTATTGCAAACGAAATGCAGAGGTGGAATACAGTAGGAATAGACTGTATCGCAATGAACGTTAATGACCTTCTGGCCATGGGAGCCGAACCTGTGGCTTTTGTAGACTACCTTGCCCTGGAAAAGCACGAAGAAGGCTTTGCCGTCCAGATAGGAGAGGGACTGCTCAAAGGCGCTGAGATATCCAGGATGTCTATTGTCGGTGGAGAAACCGCAACCCTGCCCGATATAATTAAAGGCTTTGACCTTGCAGGCACGTGCCTGGGAATTGTCAAAAAAAATCAGGTTGTTGAAGGAGGAAAAGTCAGGGTAGGTGATGTGGTTGTCGGTATCCACAGCACAGGTGTTCACAGTAACGGTTACACCCTTGTAAGGAAGATAGTTGAAGAAGCCGGATACTCTTACCATGATCCCTGCCCCTATGACAGTTCAAAGACAATCGGGGACGAGCTCCTGGTTCCAACGAGAATTTATATTGAGATCCTTGATGTCCTTAAGGCATGTGAAGTCCATGGGCTTGCTCACATAACAGGCAGCGGGCTTCTGAAATTGAGAAGGGTGACAAAACTCGGCTTTGACTTTTACGATCCTCTCGAACCCCAGGAGATTTTCAAGTTCCTGCAGAAAGAGGGAGGAGTCGAAGAGCTTGAGATGTACAGGACCTTCAATATGGGCATGGGCTTTCTGATTATCCTGCCGGAAAAAGATGCTGCAAAAGCTGTAGAGATTACGGGCGGAAAAATCGTAGGGAAAATAGTGGAAAGCGGAATCAGGGTCAGGGACCTGGTAATAGAGTAAAAGTCAAAAGTGTAAAATTCAATTTTAAAAGTGAAGCTTGGAGGAATGTGAGATTAAACTCCTTTCCTCTATGTTGAAAATTCTCTTATATGATTTTAATTGCGGCTAACTTCTTAAGTCTCATTTGTCTCATTTGTCTCATTTTTCCATAAATCCTGATAGCTGGCTGAGGGCGCCTTGGGGCTCTCAAGAGATTTGCCTTTCTTTAATGATGCCGTTCCCTCTTCCTTCTCTGTCTCTCTGAGCCGATTGATCTCTTTTATGCTGTCCTGGTTTTCTATACTCAGAACAAAGCTTCCATGACAGGGTTTTGTAAAAGGAAAAATCAGAGAATTACCTTTAGCCCCCACAGCAATGGGTGGTATTCCTATTATATAGTAGTCCTTGAAGATTTTGTATCCTGGCGGTACATAGTAAACCTCATCCGAATTTTTCTCAATATACTCTCTGGACTCCTTGAAACTTATCCTTTCCAGGAGGATCTCATATTTCATCTGCTCAATACAGCTCATTTGACTAATTCCTCCATCACCTTATCCAGCTTGTTCTTGAGCCGGGTGGGATTATGAACGTCTTTTGCAACTATTTTCTCACAGTCGAACTCAATGGCTTCTGCTAGAGCCTCAGCGTTCTTGCCAAAAACAATGGAGTACATTTTGGCCTGAGAAATGGCGCTCATTGTTGTTGCAAAAGTCATTCCGGAATCGTTATGCATAAAGGCGAAGCACATGTCGAAATCTAATCTTTTCTCAATAATGTCCTCTAAGGTTTTATCGAGATTAACCATTTTTTTTACATAATAACCGTCGATATCGGAAACTTTCAAAAGCTTGATTACAGCATCATTCCCAGCAACAGTTACGTCAAATCCTGATTTATTTAGCTTATGGGAAAGATACAGAGCAATGCTGGTTTGAATTGGGACCTCAGGACATCCCATCATAAGGAGCACTTTTATGCCGGTCATACATTTCATCTCTGATTATTCTATCGATAAGTATCTGTAAGGAGGGATACAGTTATCCTTAATTTCAACTTTTGCAATTGTTATTCTATGGAAACCCTTGAAAGCGAGATAACTTTTTTATTCAATCATGTCCCCACAGGTCCGCGTTTAAATCTCTCTAATATCGGATTTTAACCATTCTCATGTTATCACATTTATATTAAATTTGTTGATGTTAGTCTTAAAGCTGTTCAGTCTTCCAGGCTGAACGTTTATTCCTGCGAGTATTCCGAACACATAAACAAAAAGGTTGTAGAAGTAATTTGGATTAAATTAAGGATTTCTATAGAGCTCTATTTTCCTTTTTTCAAAATGAATTAGTTTTATAATATTCCTCGCATAATTTTAACTTGCGAATTTAATAACACAACTCTCAAAGAGTGTGAAAACTGTATTAAGGAGATTTCGGAGGACGTATACATTGTACCTGGAGGGTACAAAGTAAAAGGTTTCATCCTCATAGGTACAACTTCACCTGTTGGTTTTTCAGGGAACGATATCATATTTCAGTTTACAAAACCCTGTTTAGGCTTCTTTGTAATCAAACTGAAAAATGAAACAGAAGAAATAAAGAAACTTCGGGACCAGTACAAGAAGGATAAAAATGTAAAAAAGATTAAATGAGGATTAACAAAGCGATTGCCACCTGGGACGGTCTGTTTTTCCAAAAAACTCTCTTTATGTTTATTCTCCGGTTATCTTTAGGTTCATTTTCCGGTTTTTCAGGCTTTCACTTTTTTCGCACACGCAATCCTGCACTCAAAGAACCGGGCTGCAGGCAGTTCATGTATTGTGGTTGCAACAATCATGCCTTCTCCGAATTCTTTTACGACCATGATGGGCCTGTTTCTGTCATCTTTGAGCACAATTTCAGCATCGGTTTCTGAGAAGTAACCGTCACATCCTGCCGGAGGGACGATATTTTCCACAAGTTTTTGAGCATCATGTTCATCCACAGGCTGAGGTGTACATGAGTTTTCTTCCATTATGTACTTCAAAGAGAAAGGAAGCCATTCATATTCGTATTCCGGGACAAGAGGGCTGAAGACAAGCAGGGTACCTCCTTTTACCACAAATTTTTCAAGAGAGTGTTTACCACGTTCAAGCCCTGTACCTGTTTTTGTATACTGCTTATTTGCAAAACCAGTCGGCAAGACCAGAACCTTGCAGGCAGGAAAATAAGGAGTACCAAGGGATGTTGAGAGTGCCCGGCTGCATTCAAGTCCGTATTCCACAAACAATTTTTCAAAAAGAAGAGGGCAGTCCCATAGTAAAATTACGTCACTCATGAAAAAGGATATGAAACTCCCACATATGAATGTATCCATCTGAATAAAGAAGTCGGATAATTAGCGAAGGCAGTACTCTATGTACTTTATTCCGGAGAAATAGGGATAAAATTAAGGCCTTTATCGAATTCGAACAGGATCATGTAGGGGCTAGCAGTAACTGAAAAAGGACAACCAATTGCCCTAAAAATGTTTGAATAATAGTTTGTAAGGTATTCACAGACTTTTTTATCAGAATAATCATGAATAAGTTTCACATATTCCCTGCCATTTTCAGTGCAAATTTCAATATCACTTCCCATACCATCAGTCAGGTAAAATTCTTTGAAAATCAGAATATGCTCAGCAAGAGTGAAAGCCTCCGGATGCTTACCCACATTCAATTCAAAATCTCTTATGATGTCAGTTACGGATGGAATATTTCCGGAAACAAAAGCCTCAAAGGTCTTTCTGTTTATGCTGAGACGCTGGTAATTTTGCTGTCTGTATATATTGATAAGATTTTTCCAGAACTGCGGTTTTCTCTGAATTTCCCGGAAAGTGCCTTCCATTGACCCGAAGTGTTCTTCAAGCCCTTTAGGAACTTTTTGATAATCAAGAAATTCGAACCGCTTAAAGTAGACTTTTGTTATGTTTGACCTGCAGAATAATCCCTGGACATCCAGTTTCATCTGTTTTGCCAGGTAAAGGGCCAGACTATGAGCCATTATTTCCCTGAAGCAGGGATTACCGTTTGAGAGTGTAAGGTTTGCAATTTCGGGATCCGGATCCTGACTGCACTCTACATCAACATTAATTTTCCAGCCCATTTTCTCATTGAGCGCATTTATATAACTGACAACATCAGGAACTCTTTTAACTTTATAAGGGTTGATTATTTCATACACAATCGCTTCATCGATCAATAGTCCGGAAGTGTTTTTAATAAGCCATTCAAGCAGGGTGTGGTGAACAAGTAAAAATTCTTCTTCTTCGATTAACTTATTTTGAAACTCTGCATGTTGTGAAGCTTTACTTGAATCATTTTCTCCATTTTTACCCGTGTTCCCAGCCAGAGTCAGAAAGGCAATTTCGATAGCATCCCTTATTGCTGCACTTAAGTTTCCGTTATTTTTTTCCAGAAAGGGCTTTAATTTATCCACATAGCACTGGTCAATAGAGATATTTTTTCGGACTATCAAGCGGATCCCTCCCCTGCCTTTTTGAAACATAAGCAGCTCAAATTTTTTTATATACACACATTTACATTTTCGTAAACCACGTACTAGATTGGTGCTCATACTTATTAATTTTTTGCTAAAAGTTTGAGCAAAAAAAGCGTTTATTAAAGAGAAATAAGTATGGAGCCTGAAAAGAAAAAACAATAGCATTAGGGTAGACATTAAATGCAGAGATGAGACGTTAGGAGCTCCTAAGTCTATGATAATGCAATAAAAATTTACATTATGTAGATAAATAGAGACAAACATCTTCAGGGAAATATTCGAATTGCCGGAAATGCCTGTTAACCTGCTCCTGCAAACTCGAAGATGATAAGATTTGATACGGTTCGGACCTCGAACATGTAGCCTGCTACCCGGAACAGTTTTGAAAAAAGCTCAACCAATTTGAGAACACCCTTTTCCTCGGAAAATCGAGGTGTGATTTTCACATGCATTTCCCGCCCTTGTTAACCCTTTAAATATCGCTTGCAAGCTGGGTGGCTGAAATTAGTTTTGCAGATAACAAACAGTTTGCAGAGAGAAATCTCACGGATAGATACCTGACAGATATTGCTTAAAATATACCACTAAATATTATATTATTCATTTCGGAAAAGATAAATTGCCGGCATTTCCCTGCAGTACGGCCTAGAAAAATCAGAATAACCGGAACGGCTTTAAGGTCTGCATATATTACCTATTCTCATGAATTGTGACAGAAAAAGGCTTACCAGAGTCCGCATGATTGCAGATTACCAGTTTGGAAAAGGCATTGGAAAAGAGCTTTTTCCTGAAGGTGCAACATTTCAGTTATCCCGGACAAAAAGAGTACGCCAGGTCTTTCACTCAGGAAAACGCATAGCCACAGCAAGAGCAAAAGATGGCTTTTTTACCCTCAGTATTGAAGGAGCTTCCATTATCCACAGGCTTTTGCCCGGAAGAAAGCTCAGGGTCGTTATTTCAGCAGAAGCTGCTCCTTTTGTGGAAAAAGGTAAAACAGCTTTTATAAAACATGTGGTTGAAATCGATCCCGAACTCCGGGCCGGAGAAGAGGTACTCGTGACAGACGAAGCTGACCGGCTACTTGCAACAGGACAACTGCTGTTATCTCCTGCAGAGATCCTGGCCCTTGACAGCGGAGCAGCCGTAGATGTGAGAGTAGGAATTGCTTCGAAAAAAGAAGAATAATTGAAGCTGCAGGAAAAGTTGTGAATAAATAAAGGGGACACAGAAAAAGGAAAAATAAGTCTTAAGTTTATGTTAAAGATAAAGATTTTTTAAATTTTAGACAAATTTACATATAGTTAGATATAATATATAAAACGTAGTTCGTATTGCTCAAATATTCTTAAAATGAGCGGATAAAATCAATAAGAATATATTATAGATCGTAATTTTTGAATGAATATTATTCATAAAAAAACGGATATTAAAAGACAGTCTCATGTCTACCCCGAAATTTCCATATATTAAAGAACCAAAGAACAGTTTCCCCGGAGAGTGAAAAATCATTTCAGAGCCAGAACAGATTCTAAAATATTTCCTGGTTCCAGATAACACCAGAATAGAAGCAAACAGGATTATAGTCCAGGGAGACGTTATTATCGGCAATCACTCCAGTATTGAATACGGCATACTCGGACACACAGTCATTATGGGAGAAGGGGTGACCGTTTCCGGGGATATAGCGGCAAGTTCCGATATCAGGATTGACATGTGGTCAAAACTGGGAAGCAGGGTAGAGGTCGGCGGAAATGCTTATCTTGGAGAATTTGTAACCATAGACGGAAAACTGCTCGTAGAAGGGGATCTGGACGTAGGAAAAGAAGTTAAAATTAGGGGAGGGTTCGAGGCCAAAGGATGGATCGTGGTCAGGAATCCGGTCCCTGTAATTATATTTTTATTCCTTTATATAAGAGAAATGATGCGCCTCGGAAAAGGCGAGGAAATAGAAAAAGCCGTAGAAGAACTTTTTGAAGATTCCGAGGATAGCCAGGACTTTGAAGGAAAAGAGCCAAGTGAAAATATAATGATTATACCTGCCGGTGCAAAGATTTCCCCTGAAGTCATCGAGGTTGCCGGGGAAGCTGATATCGGGAGTAACTGCCTGTTAATAGGAAACATTCGGGCACAGACAGTTGAGACAGGAAAAAACCTGACCCTGAAGGGAAGCGTTTATTCAGAGGGCAAGATCATCATAGGAGAAAGCAGTACTGTCCATGGGAATCTCTTTTCAAAAGGACAGGTGCATATTGGCCGAAACAGCAGAATTTTCGGTGGAATAAAAGCCGACTCTGTATTAATGCACGAAAATGCTAGGGTAGACGGCACAATAAAAGCACCATCGGGAGTATCTTTCTTACGAGAAGCCGCAGAAAAGCAAATCCTTGTAGAAGTTAACGCTTTAGGGAAAGGAATTGTAAGCAAAGCCCGTGAGTTGCCTAAAGGTGTACTTCAAGACGACCTCATAAAAGCTCCGGATGTAGCGGAAATAGTTTCACTCATCAAATCAAGCGCAAAAGCTAAAAATGGTTTTGTGCCTGGCAGAAAAAGAAAAACTGCCAGAACTCAGGCTCTGGAAAGGACCAGGCGCTTCACGGGAGCCAGGACTTACAGAAAGGAGAAGTCCGGAGATTAATAGCCGAATTTGGCCTGAAGCTATGCTTAAGCCTGAGAAGCCCTAGAAAACCTGGAATGCCCTTGATCGAGCCTTAATCTGAATTTTCGTTCTACATACAGCATAATCTTATCTTATAGCGTATGAGCTCATATTCCAGGGAAAAGAATTGCGGAAAAATTTATTTTTTCAGAAGGAGCAGTAACATTCTTAGGGTATCAGGGAATTATCTGGATTTCAGGAAAGACGGAATAAATTTTCTGTAAGCCCTTAAAATCCTCAAAGGAGAACATTTTCAGAGTATTGATGATGCTAACCTTCGTATGTTTAAGCTTCCGTATTGATATACAAATTCAAAATAATCCGGATCTCATTCGTTAAACTTCCAGGTCAGCTTAAAAGTATAAATTGTATAGTTTCAGGAAGGAATTCAATTGATAGAGAATATTACAGATCCTCAGGATCTACAGGCAAAGTACGATTCAGTTATAGAAAAAGATTCAAAATACGTAATGCAGAACTATGGACGCCAGCCCCTCGTACTCTCAAAAGGGAAGGGGGCAGTTGTTCAGGATATTTGCGGAAAAGAATATATTGACTGTGTAGCAGGAATTGCAGTAAACAATGTTGGACACTGCCACCCCATAGTCGTCAGGGCAATCAAGGCCCAGGCTGAGGAACTGCTACACGTCTCCAATCTTTATTACACCGAAATCCAGGCCGAACTTGCAGAAACCCTTGTCTCGGTTACAGGTATGGAACGTGTTTTTTTCTGTAACTCCGGATCTGAAGCCGTAGAAGCTGCAATGAAACTGGCCCGTGTAGCTTCCGGAAAAAGCGCCTTTGTAGCAGCTGAACATTCATTTCATGGCAGGACTATAGGGGCACTCAGCGTGACCCACAAGAGCATGTACAGGGATCCTTTTATGCCTCCTGTGAGTTCTGAGACTGCTTTTGTTCCATACTCCGATGCTGACGCCATCAGGAAAGCGATTTCGCAAAACACTGCAGCAGTTATTCTTGAGCCCATCCAGGGAGAAGGCGGGGTAAAGATACCGAACCCCGAATACCTTAAAGAGGTAAGGGAAATCTGTGATGAAACCGGAACCTTCCTTATCTTTGACGAGGTGCAGACAGGCTTTGGAAGGACAGGCACGTGGTTCTGTAAAGAACAGTTCGGAGTGGAGCCTGATATCATGAGTATGGCAAAGGCAATAGGTGGAGGCTTTCCAATGGGGGCTATCGCGGCCAGGGAAGGACTCAGCTTTGGACGCGGGCAGCATGCTTCTACTTTCGGGGGCGGGCCTCTTGCCTGTGCAGCTGCACTTGCTTCGATTGAAGCGATAAGGGAAGAAGGGCTTCTTAAACGCTCGAAAGAAAATGGGGCTTATTTCATAGGAAAGCTCAGGAATATGGACAGGGAAGATGTTGTAGAAGTCCGCGGGAAAGGCCTCATGATAGGAGTTGAGATAAAATATCCCTGTAGCAAGTTCGTAGACTTTGCAAGGGAACGCGGCGTGCTCGTAAACTGCACATCTGACTCAGTGCTCCGCCTGGTTCCTCCGCTTGTGATTACAAAA
Organism: Methanosarcina baikalica; assembly: GCF_031461075.1. Lineage (NCBI taxonomy): Archaea > Methanobacteriati > Methanobacteriota > Methanomicrobia > Methanosarcinales > Methanosarcinaceae > Methanosarcina > Methanosarcina baikalica. The sequence goes on from NZ_JAVKPK010000038.1 coordinate 23,730, forward strand.
GAACAGATAGATAAGGTAGTTGATGTTCTTGAGCAGGCCTAAACTGATAAAAAAAGAAATCTTTGATATCGCAGAGTACGTTCCCGGAAAATCCATTGAAGAAATAGCTTCTGCCTACGGGCTTGACCCGGCCTCAATTATTAAACTCGGCTCGAACGAAAACCCACTCGGGCCCTCTTCAAAAGCCGTCCAGGCCCTGGTGGACACCGCCCCCTGTGCAAACATTTACCCGTCTGCAGATGCGATAGAACTTAGAGAAGCTCTCTCAAAATATACAGGCTTTCCGGTCTCAAACCTGGTAGCATCAGGGCCTGGAATGGACGGACTCCTTGACGGGCTTTGCAGGCTCATTATTGAAAAGGGAGATGAGGTTATAGTCCCTACTCCGACTTTTGCCTATTATGAGCTGCCAGCCCGAGCATGCGGAGGAAAGCCAGTTTTTGTAAGGAGAAACCGGGACTTCTCTTTGTGCCCTGAAAAGGTTTTGGAAGCCGAGTCCCCAAGGACAAAGATAATCTTCCTCTGCTCTCCCAATAATCCTTCGGGAAACCTCCTTCCCGAAAATGACCTGAGGAAAATACTTGAAAATACCAGAGCTCTTGTGTTTGTTGACGAGGCGTATGTTGAGTTTGCGGACAGGAACCTTGCCGGGCTTGTGCGGGAGTATGATAACCTTGTCGTGGGCAGGACTTTTTCAAAGGTATTCGGGCTTGCAGGCCTGCGCCTGGGTTACGGGGTCATGCCTGAGTGGCTGGTAAAAGAGTACATACGGGTAGCAACTCCTTTTTCAGTAAGCCTTCCGGCTTTAAAGGCAGGAATAGCTGCCCTTTCGGATGCCGAACACCTCAGAAAGAGTATAGAGATCGCAAGAGAAGGCAGGGAATACCTGAAAGGAAAAATCCCTTTTAAGGTGTATCCTTCCCAGTCAAACTTCGTACTTGTAGATGTTGCCCCTTTGAAAGCAAAAGTAGTTACAGAAAGCCTCATGAGAAAGGGAATCATTGTACGTCCCTGTGACTCATTCAGGGAGGCAGGAGATACTTTTATCAGGGTAACAGTCGGGACTCCGGAACAAAACGAAAAAGTTGTAAAGGCTTTTGAAATTGTAAAGAACGAGGGTTAAATATCTCAATTTCTTTACTTTAAGCCTCATCCAGTTATTTTATTCAGATTGTGATTTACTTTAGATAGTTGTTTCAAACGTTTATTTCTTCGGTTTCTATAATTCTCATCAAAGGGTAATTCAGGTCGGGGTTATATTCCATTCCGACTTTTACCTTTGAGGAGCCGTATTTTACAGTTATTTTTACCTTAAGCATGAGCCCCTGGAGTTCGGAATAGCCGAATTTGTTACTCAGCTTGCTTTTCAGCATATCCCTATCGATTTTTACGGAAATTTCTTCAACATAGGGCTGGACTGAAATGCTTTCCTGAATAGCCTGTTCAAGGCTTGAAACCGTGTTCAAATTTACAGGAGAGCCCGTAAATTGGTGATAAAGAGCTCCGAGTTTTATTCCTGCTTCAAAGAGTGCATTGTCTCTGTCAGTTACCTTTTTTTGGACCAAATAATCTCTCCATTCTGGAAATTCATGAGTAGAAATGTCAAAGTGAATAGGTTTTACTGTTTTCCCTTCCTTCCGGCCCCCAGTCCTCTATTTCGATATTCTTTACTACCCAGATTGCTCAGTAGAGGAACCTTAAAAAAGGGAGAAAAAATGTATGTCAGCATGAGGATAAAAGGCAGGATAGAAAAAGTCCGCACATACTGCACATTATATGTCACATCTACAACGTAGAGAAGCATGGTTAGCCCGAAAATGGAAGCTATAAAAGCCAGGATTCTGACATTCTTGATCTTCGGATAACTTACCGAACTCACCATAAGAATAGAGAGAGCAAGTGTAAGAGCTAGAAGGAAGTCTATCCTGACAAGACTTTCGCCTAACAGCATGTAGGTAACAAGCATAACGCAACCTGCAGTTATGGGAAGACCTTCAAATCCTGTTTTACAGGAAGCAACGGAATTGAAGCGTGCGAGCCTAAGCACACCGCAAATAGCATACAAAGCCGGGAATAACGCTACAAGAGGATCTGCTCCTCCGAACTCCAGGTATATGAGAAGAGCAGGAGCGACCCCGAAAGAGACCGCATCTGCCAGAGAGTCAAGCTGTTCCCCAAGTTCTCCTCCGTTGAACCGTCTGGCAATATATCCATCCGCCCCATCTGCAACTGCCGCAACCAGAAGGAAGATCAAAGCCAAGGCAAAAGATCCATCATGGGCAACAGTTTGATAGGTGGCCGCCTGGACAGCAGCGTGGGCAGCTATTGCAATTGAGCTAATCCCGCAGATAAGGTTCAAAAGAGAGACCAGGTCCGGGAGTCTTAACATTTGAAATACGTTCATGTTCAAAAGTCCCTGTCATTTTTTATTGTTGCTATAACGGTCTTGCCTGCAAGTACCCGCTCTCCTTTTCTTACTGTGATTTCAAAGTCGTGAGGAATTGTTACGTCGACTCTTGATCCGAACCGAATCATTCCGATGCGTTGTCCCTGCTCGATGCTATCGTTTACCCGAGAATAAGAGACAATCCTGCGGGCAATTGTGCCTGCAATCTGTGTAACACTAACATCCCCGTATTTGCTGTGGATAATAAACTCGTTTCTTTCGTTTCGTTCAGAGTCTTTACAAAAGGCAGGAAGATATCCTCCTTTCTTATAAGTTATTTCCCTGATTTTCCCGGAAATCGGAGCCCTGTTTACATGTACATTCTGGAAAAACATGAAAATACAAACTTTTCGGTCTCTGATATCTATAATTGTACCATCGGCTGGAGAAATCATATAAGTGTCCGAAATTTCCACCTTTCTTTCGGGATCTCTGAAAAAAAGAACCATAAAGAAAGTTAATGCCATTGCGAGGTAAGCAGCATTGTTTGCTAGGTAAGCAACGTGATTCAGATGTGAGCTGTTCATTGCCCTGGAAAGGATTGCAAACAGTGCAGTTACAAGCGCAGCTGTAAAAAGCCAGGGTTCCGAGCCCTTTGCAAGCATTGACCTCAGTCCTCCCTGGACATATGCAGAATAGATCTCAATTCTTCAGAAAATATGACCCAGATACCGTCAATCATTCCCAGTAATTCGGGCAGAGTTAGGAGCACTAGATATGAAATTGCAAAAAGGGCAATTCCTGACCCCGCTTTTGCGATATAATTATGTGCGATTACAAAACTGTCAGCACCAAACCACTGCTCTCCATAAGCTACTACCACAAAAATGTCCCTGATAAGGTTAAGAACGTAAATGACTGGTACTGACACGATGAAAGCTGTAGCGAGACGATTAAGGGGAGCTCTGACAGCACCTATAAGTCCCATAAAGAGAGCGATGCTTTCAATTGCAGTACAGGCAAGAATGATCTCCACAGTGTACCCGTTAAGCGTTATCATATTCCAGGCTTTCAGGTATGCAGGAATCTCGAAATACTGAAGAACCCAGATGACCTGGGAGGTGACCCCTCCAATAATCCAGGTATTTAGAGAGGGAAAATTCGCAAATGGAAAATAAACAAGCGCTCCGAGTGCACTGGCACTGGTAAGCATTGAAGTTATATCAAGAGAATCGCCCTCACCCTGAGCTGAGAATTTCGAATGCAGCACTTCTCGATTATTTTTTATACGAAGGGGGCCTTCCCTGTATTCCCGAAACATGATATATGCTACGAGTAGACATAATAGAGCCACTGCTATTGTCAGGAATACATTGGCATAGTCCAGGACATTAAGATAATGGAGAGGCTGATAACTCCAGTGGATGGAAAATACACCCCATCCAATCCCTCCGACCAGTTTACGAACCCTGAAGGTACTGGGGATGATGGATGACGCAACCATTAACCCGACTGCGAGCCAGAGTACACTTTCGATCATTTTTTACGCACCTTTTTTGCCGGAGGTAAAGATTATTCTATATTCTGTTTTGCTTGTTTCTGAGATCTCAGAAAAGTCTCGGGCAAGTTATGAAGTTTTCGGAAAGTAACATATGAAATTATCTAAGACAATTAATAGATTTCCATAGAAGTTTCTAATAAATTAAATGGTTCATAGCCATTGGTTCATAGCCATTAATATTAAGGAATTCAAAGGTTATGGATTTTACTTTCCGTATGAGTGATATTTAGAATTATACCTAAATTAGAATTATACCTAAATTAGAGATACTGAGCAAGTGAACCTTGCAGATAAGATAACTGATTTCTATTATAGAAGAATAGCGTTACAAGCATGTTCTCATTTATATAAAGAATGTTCTCATTTATAAAGAATGTCAAGATGAAGAAGGTTTTGAAAATAAGAATGGAAGAAACTTTCTGTTTCGATAAAAGAGAAACATTTAAGAGAGGTTACTGCATAAAAGACATTTTTGCTTGATAGAAACTCTACTTAAAACGTCAAAGATCAAGAAAATGATTCAAACAGAAATCGAGAGAAAAGTCAAAAGCAAAAAATTTTTGAGAATACACAAAAGGATAAGAAGAATAATTGAAATACGATGACGAATTTCTACATTATATACAATACTAATATATTATTTTACTCTGGCATCTCTGCCAGAAAAAGCTAATTCAGAAAGAGATTGGTGGCGGAAAAAGAGATCTCCCGGAAAGTAAATTGCGAAGGCGTTTTATGAAACCTCAAACCCCTAGCTTAACCGTTGATACCGTGATCCTCTTTAAAAACAGGCTTGTTCTTGTGAAGAGAAAAAATCCCCCATATCAGGGAAAATTTGCCCTTCCTGGAGGCTTCGTTGAAATCGGGGAAAGTACCGAAAAAGCAGCAGTGAGAGAAGCTTTTGAAGAAACCGGCCTTTCTGTAGAGATTATCAAACTGGTAGGAGTCTATTCCGATCCTCCGCGTGACCCCAGAGGACATACGGTTTCAGTCTGTTACCTCGCAAAGGGATTCGGGAGGTTGAAATCAGGTTCTGACGCCGCGTCTGCCGATCTTTTTGAGCTTGATTCAATTCCTGAACTGGCTTTTGACCACAATAAAATGATAAATGACGCAAAAAGTGATATTAATGCAATTCTGTACCAAATGCAAAAGTATGATGTTTCCTAAAGATGGTAATTACCAGTGTAGAAAATGCGGGAACATAATACCCATCGAAAACAATGCACAAAATTTTGTTTCCACGGCCAAGATCGACGACCATGAAGTTGTGGTTCTGGAAGGTGAGCAAACTTCAGGTCTGCCAACAACAAACGCAAAATGTCCAGAGTGCGGAAACAACAGTGCAGCCTGGTGGCTCAGGCAGCTCAGGTCTGCAGACGAGTCTGAAACCCGTTTCTTAAGATGTACGAAATGCGGGTTCACCTGGAGAGAATACGACTGAAATTCTATTGTTTTTCTATACTGCCCTTGAAAAGCACACTTCCCGGAAAAGTGAATTTATCAGGTCAGAGCTTCTCTCCTGCTTCAAGCAGAGCCTGAAGCCTTCCTGTTTTCGAACCAAGATTTATATAGTTACCGGGAGTTTGAATCTAATGATTTTTCCAATTCCAAATAGCCATTTATCCGTATTCGGAAAGTTTTCACTTCAAATCGATTGAGAATTCCCGAATATGTAAAGAAATTTATATATCTCAAGGGTAATAAAGAGTAAGACTTAAATTTATTTTAGTGGAGAAGAATCATGTTCAAGGCAGCAATTAATGCAGAGCTTCTGAAAGACGCGCTTGCCGCACTGGCTGTAATTGTAGATGAGGTCAGATTCAAGATAAAACCGGAAGGTATTTCGGTAAAAGCAGTTGATCCTGCTAACGTTGCAATGGGAATTTTTGAACTCGGATCATCCGCTTTTGATGAATATAGTGCTGATGAGAGTGAAATCGGAATCGACCTGAACAAGATTACAGACCTGCTTGGAATCGCGGATAAGAGCGATACAGTCAGGATGGAACTTGAAGAAGAAAACCATAAACTCCTGATTGATGTCGGAGGGCTGTCCTATACGCTTTCTCTCCTCGATCCTTCCACGATTCGGGCAGAACCAAGAGTTCCCCAGCTTGAGTTGCCTGCAAAAGTCGTTCTGAACGGCGCAGATCTCAGGCGTGCGGTGAGGGCCGCAGAAAAAATAAGCGATCATATGCTTATGGGAGTTTCCGGTGACACATTCTTTATGGAGGCAAAAGGAGATACCGATCAAGTTCGCCTGGAAATGGGTAGAGACCAGTTAATCGACCTGAAGGCAGGTGAGGCCTGCTCTCTTTTCTCCCTGGATTATCTGACAGATATAGTCAAGCCCACAAACAAGGTCAATGAGGTTACCCTCTCCCTGGGGCGAGACTTTCCCGTTCTCATAGATTTCGAAATTGCGAACGGTGCAGGAAGAATTTCTTACCTCCTGGCTCCGAGAATTGAGTCGGATTAATGGTATGCAGGCCGAAGAACTTGCATATTATCCGTTTATTTCAGAAGCATCTACCCACGTTGAAAATCTGGGCATTTCCCTGGATAGTCTGCTTACTTCCCGGGCCTATAGGGCTGCACGGGTCCGAGGAATAGAAAGGGTAAAAGAGGCTCTTGAAGGGGAAATAAAAAAATCCCCCGTATCCGGGGAAGCCCAGATTATATCGGAACTTCTTTCCTACCCTTTTGCCAGGATGCTGGTTGCCTGTGTGGATGACCAGCTTTTCACCCGGCGCTATGCTCTGGCGGAAGCCAAAGCTGCCTATACTCTTCTGAGAAATGAAACCCCGGCTTTTTTGCTTGAATTCGGGGAAGATTTTGGAATCTCAGCAGGCTCCAAAGATTCCTATTTCAGCATGAATTTTACTGACTATATCCGCTTTTCAAACTCCCTGAAAGACCCTGCCTGGAAACTTGCAAACCGCCAGTTCAGAGCTGGAAAAGTAAGAATTACCAGAGAAGAATTTGCAAGGCTTCTTGAAGAAGCGGTCAGAGAACGGATTGAGCGATCCTTTCCGATTCCTGAAATCCCTGATGAAGTTTCAAGTTTTTGTGCACCTTATGTTGCCGAGATAAAGGATCAGTTTGAGATCCAGAAGAAAAAATTCGGAGCAACGGACTTTGGAGCAGTGGAACCAGAACTCTTTCCCCCCTGCATATCCCATGCCCTTGCAAATGTACAGGGTGGAGTGAACCTTGCCCATTCTATGCGGTTTGCCATGACCTCCTTCTTGCTCAGTGTAGGAATGTCAGTAGATGAAATTTTGAACCTGTTCAATATCTCTCCAGATTTCGACGCGGAAAAAACCCTTTACCAGATAGAGCATATTGCAGGTGCCACTGGGAATAAATACAAGCCCCCGGCATGCGATACCATGAGAACCTATGGCAACTGTATAGGAAAAGACAGATTATGTGAAAAAATAAGTCATCCTCTAGGGTATTACGAGAAGAAAATCTACTTGAAAAATAAGGAAAAAGAAAAGGAAAAAAAGCAAGAGAAGTAAAGCTCAGAAAAATTGAAAAATTGCCAGTCATTCAATCTTAGAACTTATCATTTGAGTATAAGAATAAAGCATAAACAGAATAGGCTCCAGGGAATAATATTATTCAATCTATGTCATGCATATTCTTTATCTATAAACATTGTCTGACTTTATCTATAAATATTGTCTGACAAATTCCTCTGGCATTAAGGTGCGTTTTGCGGTTTCTTCAATTGATAGTCCTTTACTTAAGAACCTTTTTACTACGCTTTCCATAGGTTCACCAACTTCAACAATGTGCATATCTGGATCATAAAATCTGATAACCCGTTGTCCCCAAGGCTGTTCTTTTAACACGTGTACGTACTCAATGGAATCCGTACCTTTCAGCTTTTGAAGAAAACTATCTAAATCATTTTCTTCAAAATACAATTCAGAATTATTTGATTTTTGGATAATATCATTTTTGTTTATGCTTATTAAATCTGAAAAATGTGATTTCAGGTGTATCGCAAAGCCGCCCTCAAATGATACGTTTTCGCCAAAGTCATATTGTACTTTTTGATTAAGGACACTTTCGTAAAAAATTTTTGAAATCTCTATATTATTGACAACAATAAGTGGACATATAAATCTCATTTTATTTCCTCCTTTTGTAAGTAAATGTCGAGTAGTCCAAATTGTTCATGTCAGAGTGCTGAACGTATTCAACAATTCCTTGGAATCTCTCTTCCAGTTACTCATCTCTATTCCAAAAAACTATTTTGGTCTTTATTAATCTCGGCCTGGCAGGTCGAAAGTATTTTTTAATAATGTTTTAGGTAAGCTCCAAACCACATATACTATTGAAGCTGAAAACCTCTACATAAGAGATCTCTACATCTCTACATAAGGGATTTCAAAAAGCTATCAAGAAATACTTCAGAAAAGCCTCAGAATCTCTCCAGAAAGGATTTTTCAGAAAGAATTCAAAAAAGCAGGAATAATTTTCAATTAGATAGTGAATTTAACAAGATCTTAAAAGGACAAAACTTGAATTATGAGGTTTGAAGCAAAGTAGAGTGTTACAAGAACACTGTTACTCGATTTCTAAAAAATTCACAATCATTCTAATAAAAGTATAAAAATTAAAAATTAAAAGTTGCTCGCAAAGGAAGCTATGTAATCTTACATGTCTACTGTCTTCTATATTGCCTGCATTTTTGCACGAATTTCTCTACAGGGAAGCTGGCAGGATGAGAATGCATATACCCTGCCAGAGTATTGTGCTCGACAAGGCCGTCAAAACCGTCCTGTATACCTTTTCCGCGCAGCATTTCGTATGCAAACCTTGCATCGCGATCGCATTCCGTAAGAGAGTAATGGAATTCGTGGCCTCTGATATTATGCGCTGAGAAATTTTTGTCCAGAGGGCGGGCTTCGGTATAGCCCAGAGCCTTCAGACTATTTGTCATACGTGTATTTGCAGGCACGACATCTGCGAGTTTATAGGTTCTGCCATCTATCTCATAAGTTCCGCAGAGGTAGAGCAAACCCCCGCACTCTGCATAAATAGGCAAACCGTCGGCTGCAAGACCTTTAAGTTTCCGGGTCGTTTCTGAACTTTCAAGGGTTTCTGCATAAAGTTCAGGGTAGCCGCCTCCAAGGTAAATACCATCGACATCAGGGACTTCTCCTGCCATCGGGCTAAAAAATACGACTTCAGCTCCGTAGTCCCTGAAAGCATCAAACATATCCTGGTAATAGAAACAGAAAGCAGGGTCCCTGGCAATTCCTATCCTGATGTCTGGCCCAGGTCTCCCAGTATCCTCGATTTCCGGAATCGAGCAGGGTTCGGCAAGTTCAAGCACTGCATCAAGGTCAACATTTTCTTCAATAAAAGTCGCCATTTCCTCAGTATTGTAATCTTTTTCATGGGCCATATATAGCCCAAGATGCCTGGAAGGAACTTCAATATCTTTTCTGCGTGGGATCGTGCCTACGATAGGGATGTCATTCGGGAGCGAATTTTTTACAAGTTCCGCATGGCGAGGGCTTCCTACCTGATTCAGGATAACACCTGCAATCCTGACTTCAGGATCGAACTCTGAATATCCCTTCAGGAGAGCTGCAGCGCTTCTGGACATACCGTGCACATTAATTACCAGAATCACTGGTAAATCAAGGGTTTTTGCAACATGCGCCGAACTTGCAATTTCCGTAGAGTCAATTCCATCAAAAAGTCCCATGACGCCTTCTACTACCACAATATCCGCATCTGCAGCCGTCCGGGCTACCGTCTGCCCAATTCCGCCAGTGCCCATCATGTACGTATCCAGATTTCTTGAAGGGCGCCCGCAGATTGCAGTATGATGAGAAGGGTCAATATAGTCAGGCCCTACCTTGTAAGGCTGGACTTTTAGCTGCCTGTGTTTGAGGGCGGCCATGATACCCATGGAGACTGTAGTTTTTCCAACCCCGCTGTGGGTTCCTGCAATAAGTATTCCTTTTGTCATCTGCTGGATATTGTTGCCGTTAAAATATATTAAAGCTATTAATCCTGCGGCTTCGAGCGCTTTATAGCTGTCTCCAGGAAAAAAAATGAAAAGAAAATAATTTGTGAAAATTTACGCGAATAATATGAATAAATCATATTTTTGAGGGTACACCAGGGTTAATACAGAATCAAATAATATTAACATTTGTTATGTATTAGTTAAGTTAGAAATTAATACAGAATAATCCTATTGTATGAGAAAATAAAGTATTAAACAGCTTTAAACTAATTTCCAACCATGTATTTAGCTTTATAAAGTTTTAAATTCGCTGTCTTCATTTTATTGGCTATCATAAAGCTTTAAATTCATTTTTTTATTCTGATTTCACATTATAAAAATAAGTATGTTTATATTTTTATTTCAACGGATAGATTTTTGGTTCCGGGTCTTCTCAGATTAAATGAGCAAGATCAAACAAAATCGGAAGAACAATCGGAGGAATAAAATGAACTTCAATAAAAATCCATTTTTAAGAATTCTGGTATCTGTCTTTATTGTATTAACTGTAATTACCGCAGGGGCAATTTCCTGTAGTGCTCTTGCAGACTCTGAAACTGTTACCGAAGCCCAAGAAGACTCTGGAAATGTTACCGAATGTGGTCAAGCAAACTGTGATTCATGTGACTGCAAATCTATTGTAGAATGTGAACAGGCAAACTGTAACTGTGATTCATGTGACTGCAAATCTATTGTAGACACCAAAGATGTTGCAAAATGTAGTCAAGCAAACTGTGATTCATGTGACTGCA